>CALJLX010000199.1 GCA_937982495.1 uncultured Desulfuromonas sp. | reverse complement strand
TTCTGCTTGAAGCCGACGTCAACTTCAAGGTGGTCAAGGATTTCGTCGAGGCGGTACGGGAGCGGGCGGTCGGGCAGGAGGTGCTCAAGAGCCTGACCCCGGCGCAGCAAGTCATCAAGGTGGTGCGCGACGAACTCGGCCGGCTGATGGGCGAGGGGTCGGACAACCGCCTCGATTTCGGCGGCCGTCCGCCGGTGGCGGTGATGCTCTGTGGCCTGCAAGGGGCCGGCAAGACCACTACTTGCGGCAAGCTGGCGCTTAAGCTGCGCCGCGACAAGCGCAATCCCCTGCTGGTGCCGGCGGATGTCTATCGCCCGGCGGCTATCGATCAGCTCAAGACGGTGGGCCGGCAGCTCGATATCCCGGTCTATGACAGCCGGCCCGATCAGGATCCGGTGGCGATCTGCGAGGCGGCCCGGCGTTTCGCAGAGCTCAACGGTTACGATACCCTGATCCTCGACACCGCCGGACGTCTGCATATCGATGCGACGCTCATGGGCGAGCTGGTTCGGATCAAGGAGTCCCTGGCGCCCAAGGAGATTCTCCTGGTCGCCGACGCCATGACCGGTCAGGACGCGGTCAACGTCGCCGCCAGTTTCGACGAGCAGCTGAGTCTGACCGGCGTGATCCTGACCAAGCTCGACGGCGACGCTCGCGGCGGCGCCGCCCTGTCGATCCGCGCGGTGACCGGTAAGCCGATCAAACTCGTCGGCCTCGGCGAGAAGATGGATGCCCTTGAGGTCTTCCATCCCGATCGCATGGCGCAGCGCATTCTCGGCATGGGCGATGTCCTTTCCCTGATCGAGAAGGCCGAGGCCGCCATCAGTCGGGACGAAGCCGCCGCCATGGAGCAACGGCTGCGCAAGGAGGGCTTCACTCTGGAGACCTTCCGCGACCAGATGCAGTCCATCAAGAAGATGGGTTCCCTGGACTCGATGCTCAAGCTCATTCCCGGGGTCGGCAAGGCCCTCAAACAGGCCCAGGGCGCGCAGCTTCCCGATAAAGAGATGAAAAAGATCGAGGCGATCATCAACTCCATGACCCCGGAGGAGCGGCGCAACCACAAGCTGATCAACGGCTCCCGCCGGGTGCGCATCGCCACCGGCAGCGGCACCAAGGTGCAGGATGTCAATCAGCTGCTCAAGCGTTTCACCGAAGCGCAGAAGGTCATGAAGAAAATGCAGCAACTCGGGCCGAAAGGGCTCAAGGGGCTGATGGGACGAGGCGGCGGCCTCCCTTTCTAGTTCGGTTTCGCGACCGGCGACGGCGCGGTCAAAATATCCATAGTTGGACCCAATCAACCAAAAACGGAAAATCCGTTCAGTAGCAGGAGGAAAAAGATGGCGGTTAAGATCAGACTCGCCCGCGGTGGCGCCAAGAAAAAGCCTTTCTATCAGGTCGTGGTCGCCGACGAGCGTTGCCCCCGTGATGGCCGTTTTGTCGAGAATCTCGGCCAGTACGATCCCAAGCAGAATCCGCCGATGGTCAAGCTTGACGAGGAAAAGACCCTGGCCTGGCTGAAGCAGGGAGCGCAACCGACCGAAACCGTGCGCCAGCTGCTGCGCGGCCAGGGCCTCTGGGCGAAGTTCAAGGCTCCCGCCGGCGCCTGATTTGTCACTGTCGTTGTCTCGGCTGCTTGACCGGCTACGACGGTTGCTTGGTACGCGATGACGGTAAAATCCTCCGAATGGTTCGCGGTCGGTGCAATCGTCGGGGTGCATGGGTTGCGCGGCGACCTCAAAGTGCGGCCCCTGACCGCCGATTCCGACGCTTTGACTTACGCCTCCCGGCTACTGCTTGTGGACCGGAAGGGGCATGCGTTGCCGGTTGTCCCTTTGCGTGTCGCCCCGCACAAAGGGAACCTGTTGTTGCGCCTGCGTGGCATGGAGCACATCGATGCCGTCGAAAGTCTGGTCGGTCGGGAAGTGCGCATGCGTTACGAAGACCTGCCGGAACTGGCTGATGACGAGTATTACTGGCATCAGCTGCAGGGGCTGCGGGTCGTCGATCGCCGGCGGGGGGAGTTGGGGCGACTGGATGATCTCCTTGCCACCGGCGGCCATGATCTTTACGTGGTGAACGGTCGCTTTGGCGAGGTATTGATTCCGGCGGTTGGTCGATTTGTGCTCGCTATCGATCCGGGCGCGGGCGTCATGACCGTTGACCTGCCGGAAGGCTTGGTGGCCGAAGTCGATGATCTTTGATGTCCTGACCCTCTTCCCCGAGATGTTCGTCTCGCCTTTCGCCGAAAGTGTTCTCGGCAAGGCCATCGACAAGGGGCTGATAGCCCTGCATGCTCATAACCTGCGGGACTGGGCCGAGGGCCGGCATAAGGTGGTGGACGACACCCCCTATGGTGGCGGCGACGGCATGGTGATGAAGCCGGAGCCGGTCTGCCGCGCTCTGGATGAGTTGCGTCAGCGCGCGCCGGGATCCAGGGTCTTGCTTATGTCCCCCCAGGGCCGGCCTTTCCGCCAGGCCGAGGCCCGGGAGTTGGCGCGAGACCCGGGACTGATTCTGGTCTGCGGGCGCTACGAAGGTTTCGACGAGCGTATCCGGTCCCGGGTCGACGGCGAATATTCCCTGGGCGATTTCGTCCTCACCGGGGGAGAACTGGCGGCGATGGTCATGATCGATGCCATTGCCCGGCTTCTGCCGGGGGTCCTGGGGAGCAGCGGCAGCGCCGAAAGCGACTCCTTTTCCGACGGCCTGCTGGAATATCCCCATTATACCCGGCCGGTGGAGTTCGAAGGGAAACGGGTTCCCGAGGTGCTCCTGTCCGGTCATCACGGGGAGATTTCCCGCTGGCGCCGTCAGCAGCAGCTGCGCCGCACGCTGGAGCGGCGCCCGGAACTGCTAGCCAAGGCCCCTTTGAGCGAGGCGGATCAGGCCTTTCTCGCGCGCCTGCGGGACGAATCCCGCGAACGCACTCCGTGAGCGGCCAACCGCTGGCGGTCGCCCTGGTCCATGCCCCGGTTCTTGACCGGCGGGGAGACCGGGTGACTTCCGCCGTGACCAACCTTGATCTCCATGACATCGCCCGCAGTGCCCGGACCTACGGCGCCCGGCGCTTTTATGTGGTGACCCCGGCGCGGGAACAGGTGGCGCTGGTCGAGCGGATAGCGCGCCATTGGTGTCAAGGCCACGGCGTCGCCTATCATGCGGACCGGGCCGAGGCGCTGCGGCTGATCGAAACCGTGCCCAGTCTGGAGGCGGCCGTCGGCGCCTGGGAAGAAGAACTTGGCCGGCCCGTGCGTCCGATCCTGACCGGCGCCGCGCGACATGACGGGATCAGCTTCGCAGCTTGCCGGCAATTGCGCGACGAACATCCTCTGCTGCTGGTTTTCGGCACCGGCTGGGGGCTTGCCCCCGAGATCTTCGCGCGGGGCTGGACAGTGCTGGAACCGGTGCGCGGCGTAGCCGATTACAATCATCTCTCGGTGCGGGCGGCGGCGGCGATCATTCTCGACCGGTTGCGTCTTCCTGAGAACGACGACGAAAAATAACGATTATCAATCCGGTTGTCCGCTTACACGATAAACGACTAACGAATCCTGGAAAAGGATCTCTATAGAGGAGGAATTCATGAATATCATTGATCGTCTGGAGATGGAACAGATCCGCAAGAACATCCCCCAGTTCAAGGCCGGGGATACCCTGCGGGTTCACGTCAAGATCGTCGAAGGGGATAAACAGCGCATCCAGGTTTACCAGGGCGTCTGCATCAAACGGGTCAACCGCGGCGCCGGCTCGACCTTCACCGTGCGCAAGATTTCCAACGGCGTCGGCGTCGAGCGGATTTTCTCCCTGCACTCCCCGGCGGTGGAAAAGATCGAAAACATCATGGTCGGACGGGTGCGTCGGGCCAAGCTCTACTACCTGCGCAACTTGCACGGCAAGGCCGCCCGCATCAAGGAAAAGCGTCTCGCCTAAGCGTTTCGCCAAAGAACGAAAAAGCCCCGGCGACGAACCGGGGCTTTTTCGTTGTTAACGAGGAAATTATCGCGGCGGGACAGTTTAGTGATGAACCGCCGGAGCGACGGCGGCGGTTTCCGGGGTGGATAGAATGGCCACGATCAGGATGGTGAGGACGATATAGACGCCGACCGTTGCCCAACCCCCCAACCGGAAAACACCCATGAACTCTTTCCAGTCGACGAAAAATCCCAGATAGGCAACGACGGCCACCAGTGCGAAGAAAATACCCATGAACTCTCTCCTCTCATTAAAGATATGTTAAACACTTGGGCAATTGTATACCAAGGGCGCGGTGAAATCCAGCCGGAATTTTACTCCCCGGAGGCCTGATGAGTCTGGAGCTTTTTCCTAGCGCCGAACTTTCTTCGGGGTTCTTCGAGGAGCGTGCCCGGGCCCTGGGTTACGGCGCTATCGCTGGAATCGACGAGGCCGGTCGCGGGCCTTTGGCCGGTCCGGTGGTGGCGGCGGCGGTAATCCTTCCCCGGGTCCATGATCTGCCGGGTCTGAACGACTCGAAGAAACTTTCGGCCGCCCGCCGCGAAGGGCTTTTCCCCCTGATCCGCGCCCAGGCCCGCGCCATCGGCGTCGGCATCGTCTCAGCCGAAGAGATCGACCGGATCAACATTCTCCAGGCCACTCTGCGGGCCATGTCCCTGGCGGTACGGCGACTCAAGATTCCGGCCGACTACCTGCTGGTGGACGGCATCAGCCCAGTCCCCCTGCCCTTGCCGCAACAGACCCTGAAACAGGGGGACAGCCGCTGCGCCGCCATCGCCGCCGCGTCGATCGTCGCCAAGGTGGTGCGCGATCGCATCCTCATCGCCTGCGACGAGCGCTACCCCGGTTACGGTCTGGCCCGGCACAAGGGCTACGGCAGCGCCGCGCACCTGGCCGCCATCGCCGACTTCGGGCCGACGCCGCTCCATCGCAAAAGTTTCGCCGGGGTCCGTGAACATCTGGAGCGATCATGACCGAGGCGCGACAAAGCCTGGGCCGCTGGGGGGAGGAATTGGCCGCCCGTTATCTGGAGCGGCGCGGCTTGCGGGTGCTGCAACGGAACCTGCGCACCCCGGTGGGGGAGGTCGATATTCTCGCCCGGGAGGGGAAAATCCTGGTTTTCGTCGAGGTCAAAACCCGCCGAAGCCTGGCCTTCGGCAGCCCCCAGGAGGCGGTGGGACCGACCAAGCAACGGCAGATCCTGCGTGCCGCCCAGTGGTATCTGTCCGGGGCCGCGCCGCGCACGACCGTCCGTTTCGATGTGGTGGCGATACTGGCCGGTCCCGGCGAACCGGTCATCGAGCATATCGTCAATGCCTTCGGGCTGGACTGACCGACGTCGCGTCCCTTGCGGCGAATGGCGATTCTTTGTTAAGCTGCGCTGACGAAACGCCGACCCCCGGCGTTCGCCTGGGCAGAGGTGACGAAAGAGGTGCAGCGATGATGAAATCCTTGTCCGCATGGGGCTATTGCCGTCTCGGGGTCGCCGTTCCGGAATTGCGGGTGGCCGATGTCGCCTTCAATCTGGAGCAGTTGCGTCGGGTTGTGGATCAGGCCGAGGTGGCCGATTGTTCCTTGCTTCTCTGTCCGGAACTGGCGCTTACCGGTTACAGCTGCGGCGATCTCTTCTTCCAACCCCTGCTCATCGAAGAGGCCCGCCGCGCCCTCGCCGAGCTGGCGGCCGACACCCGGGGCCGCGGTCTGACCCTGGTGGTGGGGGCGCCGATCCGGCAGGACGACCGTCTTTACAACTGCGCGGTCGTTCTCGGCCAGGGGCGTATCCTCGGCATCGTCCCGAAAATCCATCTGCCCAACAGCCACGAATTCTACGAACAGCGCTGGTTCGCTTCGGCCCGTGAGAGCCGTTGCGATCATCTCGACTGGGACGGCGAGGCGATTCCCTTCGGTGCCGATCTGCTCTTTCGCGCCGTCAATCGCCGCGAATGTCTGGTCGGCATCGAGCTCTGCGAGGACCTGTGGGTCGCCGATCCGCCGAGCGGGCGCATGGCGGGGCAGGGTGCGACGGTCCTGCTCAACCCTTCGGCCAGTCCGGAAACCCTGGGCAAGGAAGCCTATCGCCGGGAGTTGGTGCGCGGTCAGTCGGCGCGCTGCCTGGCCGCCTATGCCTACGCCTCGGCCGGCCCCGGCGAGTCGAGTACCGACCTGGTCTTTTCCGGGCATTCGCTCATCGCCGAAAATGGTTTGCTGCTGGCGGAAACCGAGCGCTTTCGTTTCGATTCGCAGCTGGTTCTGGCCGATGTCGATCTCGCGCGCCTGCGCAGCGAACGGGCACGTTCCAGCAGTTTCGCCACGGCCGCGGCCGGTCCCCGCTACCGGGAAATCCCCTTCCATCTGGCCGAGCTTCCGCCCGGAACCCTCCGCCGTCCTCTCGACGCAACCCCTTTCGTCCCCGTCGACGATGCCGAGCGCGCCGCCCGCTGCCGGGAGATCTTCGCCCTGCAGACCACGGCCCTGGCCAAACGTCTGCGCCATACCGGGGGTTCGCGGGTGGTCCTCGGCATCTCCGGCGGCCTCGATTCGACCCTGGCGCTGCTGGTGGCGGTCAAAGCCTTCGACCGTCTCGGCCTCGCCCGCGAGGGCATCGTTACCCTGACCCTGCCCGGTTTCGGCACCACCGTCCGCACCCGGGGCAATGCCGAGCGCCTGGCCGGACTCCTCGGCGTCGGGCTGCGGGTGATTCCCATCGACGGCGCGGTGCGCGGCCATTTCGCCGACATCGGTCACCCCGAAACGCTGCACGACATCACCTACGAAAATGCCCAGGCCCGGGAGCGTACTCAGATTCTCATGGACGTGGCCAACCAGGTCGGCGGACTGGTCATCGGCACCGGCGATCTGTCGGAACTGGCCCTTGGCTGGTGCACCTACAACGCCGATCACATGTCCATGTACGGAGTCAACGCCGGGGTACCGAAGACCTTGGTGCGCTATCTCGTCGCCTGGTGCGCCGAGTGCGAATTCGCCGGCGAGGCGGCGGAAATTCTCAAGGATATCTGCGCCACCCCGGTTTCTCCGGAGCTGCTGCCGCCGACCGCCGAGGGAGAGATCGCCCAGAAGACCGAGGACCAGGTCGGCCCCTACGTCCTGCACGATTTCTTCCTTTACCATCTGGTGCGCTGGCACGATCCCCCCGCCAAGATTTTCTTCCTGGCCTGTCGGGTCTTTGCCGGGGAGTTCTCGTCCGCGGTCATTCTGCGCTGGCTGCGGGTCTTTTACCGGCGCTTCTTTTCCCAGCAGTTCAAGCGTTCCTGCCTCCCCGACGGGCCGAAGATCGGCAGCGTCGCTCTCTCGCCCCGGGGGGACTGGCGCATGCCCAGCGACGCCTGCGTCGAACTCTGGCTGCGGGAACTCGACGGCCTGGACGGGGAGGGCTGAGCGATGTCGCTCGGCACCCTCTATCTGGTGGCCACGCCCATCGGCAATCTGGAGGATATCAGCTTGCGCGCCCTGCGGATTCTCAAGGAGGTCGATCTGGTCGCCGCCGAGGATACCCGGCACAGCCGCAAGCTCTTCAACCACTACGGCATCGCCACGCCGCTGACCTCCTGCTTCGAGCACAACGAGGCGCAAAAGGGGGAGCGGATCGTCGAACTGCTGCGCCAGGGACGGTCGGTGGCGCTTATTTCCGACGCCGGCACCCCGGCGATTTCCGATCCCGGCTATCTGTTGGTTTGCCGCTGCCGGGACGAGGGCCTGCCGGTCACCGTCGTCCCCGGGCCGTCGGCGGTGATCACCGCCCTGGCGCTCTCCGGGCTTCCGACGGCGCGTTTCGCCTTCGAGGGCTTCGTTCCCGCCAAAAGTTCGGCCCGCCGAGCGCTCTTCGTCGCCGCGCGAAACGAGTGCGAGCGTACCCTGATCTATTACGAGGCTCCCCATCGCCTGTTGGCGGCCCTGGCCGATCTGCGGGAGGAACTGGGCGGCGAGCGGCGGCTGGCGGTCGCCCGGGAGCTGACCAAGCTGCACGAAGAGCTCTTTCGCGGTACTGTTGAAGAGGCGCTGGCGCATTTCGGCGCCGGACGGGTGCGGGGGGAGATCGTTCTGCTGGTCGCCCCAGCGGATGCGGAGCCCGAGCGGGAAAGCCTGGAAGAGGCGCTGGCGCGCTGGCATGCCGCCCCCGAGCTTTCCCGCAAGGAGATGGTCAAGATCCTGGCCAAGCGTTTCGGTTTGCCGGGGAGCGAGGTCTACCGCCGCAGTCTGGAGTTGGAAGGGGATGTCGGAAATGAACAAACCGACGATTCTGATCGTTGACGACCATCGGCCGGTGGGGATGCTGCTGGAGAACGTCCTGCGTCTGCACGGTTACGGGGTTCTTTATGCGGAAACCGGGAGCGAGGGGTTGGAGCTGGCTCGGCGGGAAGGTCCGGCGTTGATTCTGCTCGATATCATGATGCCGGAAATGGACGGCTTTCGAGTCTGCGAGGCGCTCAAGGCGGATGAGCGGACCCGGGAGATCCCCGTAGTCTTCGTTACGGCCCGGGGGGAGGCGCCCGCCGTCGAACGGGCCAAGGCCGTCGGCGGCGCGGGGTTTATCCGTAAACCCTTCAAGAGCCAGCAGATTGTCGAGGTTCTGGACGGACTACTGCGGGTCCGGGGCAATTCTCAATAGCGGATTTCGAAACCGTCGAATTCGTTCCGACATTCTTCCCAGTCAATAAGCAGTTCCGTCACCCCGCCGCCGGGCGGCCCCTGTCGGCAGCCCTCCAAGGCGCGGCGGATCGCCGATTCCCGTCCCTCGAAGACGGCCTCCACATCCCCATTCCCGAGATTGCGGACCCAGCCGGTGAGTTCGTTGCTCCCGGCGTGCAACGTCGTGAAGTGGCGAAAGCCCACCCCCTGTACCCGCCCCTTGAAGCGCACCCTGGCGCGAACCTTTCTCATTCCGATCCTCCCGTTTCCGTCAGGCGCAGGAATTCTTCCTCGTTGAGAATGGCAATCCCCAGCTGCCGGGCTTTTTCCAGCTTGCCGCCGGCGCCGGGACCGGCGACGACGAAGTCGGTCTTTTTGCTCACCGAACCGCTCGCCCGTCCCCCCAGGCGCTCCACCAGCGCCTCCGCCTCCTTGCGGCCGAGACCGGCAAGGTTGCCGGTGATGACCAGGGTTTTGCCGCGCAGGGGCCCGTCGCTTCGTACCACCGCCTCCTCCGTCGGGCGCAGACCGAGTTCCTCCAGTTCGCGCAAGAGCAGCAGATTGGTCGGATTGGCGAAATAATCGCGCAGCGATTCGGCGACCTTGTCGCCGATTTCATGGATTTCGGTCAGTTGCCCGGGTTCGGCCGCGGCCAGGGCATCGAGCCCGGAAAAGCGCTTGGCCAGCAGTCGGGCGGTGTGGCTGCCGACGTGACGGATGCCGAGGCCGAAAAGGAGGCGGGAGAGGGGGCGGGTCTTGCTTCCGGCGATGGCCTGCAGGAGCTTGTCCGCCAGAACCTCGCCCATGCGCTCCATCCGGAAAAGATCGTCCCGGGTCAGGCGGTAGAGGTCGGCGACGGTCTTGAGCTTGCCCCGGTCGATGAGCTGCAGCAGCTGTTTCTCCCCCAGCCCTTCGATATCCATGGCGTCGCGGGAGACGAAGTGTTTGAGACGTTCCAGCGCCTGGGCCGGGCAGTGGGGATTACCGCAGCGCGGCACGACCTCGCCCGGCTTGCGCGTCACCGGCCCGTCGCACTCGGGGCAACTCTCCGGCGGGGGGATCGGGATTTCCGTGCCGGTGCGTTTTTCCGCGAGCACCTTGACCACGTCGGGGATCACATCTCCGGCCCGTTCCACCAGCACATGATCGCCGACGCGGATGTCGAGACGGGCGATTTCGTCCCAGTTGTGCAGGCTGGCGCGGCTGACGGTAACGCCGCTGACGTTGACCGGGCGCAGTTGCGCCACGGGAGTGACGGCGCCGGTGCGGCCCACCTGCAAAACAACCTTTTCCAGAACCGTTTCGGCCTGGCGCGGGGGGAACTTGTAGGCCACCGCCCAGCGCGGCGAGCGGCTCAACTCCCCCAGTTCCCGCTGCAGATCCAGCTCGTCGACCTTGACCACCATGCCGTCGATTTCAAAGGGCAGTTCCTCGCGGTGGTCGAGCAGTTGCCGGAAGAGGGCGACGACCTCTTGCGCGCCCCGGGCACGGTTCGTTCCTTCGAGGTTGACGCGTAGCCCCAGGCGTCGCAATTCCGCCAGAGCCTCGCCCTGGGTGGCGGGCAGGGGGCCCTCCCAGCGGCCAAAGCCGTAACAGAAGATGAGCAAGGGGCGGCGCGCGGTGATTTCCGCATGCAGTTGGCGCAGGCTGCCGGCGGCGGCGTTGCGGGGGTTGGCGAAAGGACGTTCCCCCGCTTCCTCCTGCTCGCGGTTAAGATGCCGGAAGGCGTCGAGCTCGATATAAACTTCGCCGCGGACGTCGAGAAGGGCCGGGAAGGGCGGATTCAGCCGCCGGGGAACGCTCGCCAGGGTGCGCAGATTCTCGGTGATATCCTCGCCGGTCAGCCCATCCCCCCGGGTGCTCGCCAGGACCAGTTCCCCTTGTTCGTAGGTCAACTCCACCGCGACTCCGTCGAGTTTCATTTCGCACAGGTAGTCGATGTCGCTTCCCCGGGCGAGGAAGGTCTTGCGCAGGCTGGCGTCGAACTCCAGGAATTCCCCTTCGCTCTTGACGTTGCGCAGGGAGAGCATGGGCAGGGCGTGGGGAACCGGCGCGAATTTCTCCGAAGGCGGGGCGCCGACCCGGCGGGAGGGAGAGTCGGTATCGGCCAGTTGTGGATAGTGGGCTTCGAGATCGAGCAGTTCGCGAAAGAGCTCATCGTACTCGGCGTCGGAAATCTCCGGCGCATCCAGCACATAATAGCTGTGGCTGTGACGGCGCAGGGCTTCGCGCAGTTCGGCGTGACGGTTCAAGGCGGCGGGACTTGGTTCGGGCACGGGGTTCTCCTCGGCGGGGCGCGGGGCTTGGCCTGGGTCTTATAGCATGCCCGGACGGTGTGGGCAAGCGACGGGAGGGCGGGAATACATTGAATTGTCCTCATGCTTCAGGTAAACTCTCCGGAATTTACCAGGAGGAATTCCAAGGGTGGAAGAAGACTCGTTAAGACTGCTTTTGCTGGGGGTGCTGTTTCTGCTTTCGGCCTTCTTCTCCGGTTCGGAGACGGCGCTGATGTCCCTCGACCGGTTGCGGATCAAATATTTGGTGCAGAAGAACCGGCGGGGTGCCCATCGTCTCGAAGCCCTGCTCGAACAGCCCGACCGGCTGCTGAGCGCCATTCTCATCGGCAACAATCTCGTGAATATCGCCCTCTCGGTTTTGGCTACCGGGCTCTTCGTGCACTATTACGGCGAACGCGGCGAACTCTACACGATTCTCTTCATCACCCCGTTTTTGCTTATTTTTTCCGAAATCAGTCCTAAATCCTACGCCGCCCAGAATCCGGAAAAGGTTTCCTTTTGGGTGTTGCGTCCGATCCTCCTGGTCATCTGGCTGCTGACCCCGGTGATTTGGGTGATTACCGCCCTGACCCGCCTCCTTTCCCGTCTTTTCCCTGGGGAGGCGCTGAACCGGCCGATCATTTCCGAGGATGAAATTCGCGCCCTGATCAATGTCGGCGAACAGACCGGAGTGGTCGCCACCACCCAGCGGCGCATGCTGCACGGAGTTTTCGAGCTTTCCCAGACCCGGGTGCGGGACGTAATGATTCCCCGCACCGAGGTGGTCGGCATCGACATCGGCTCCTCCCTGGAGCAGTCGCTGACCCTCATCCGCGAGTCGCGGCACTCGCGCTTCCCCGTCTATCAAGGGGGGATGGACAATATCGTCGGCATCATCCATTCCAAGGATGTCCTGCTGGGAATGCAGAATCCGGAGAATTTTTCTCTCGAACGGATCATGCGGCCCCCGTATTTCGTGCCCGACTCGAAACGGGTCGAGACGTTGCTCCAGTCTTTCCGCCGCCGGCATGCCCATCTGGCGGTAGTGGTCGACGAATACGGCGGGGTTGAGGGGATCGTTACCCTGGAGGATATCGTCGAGGAGATCGTCGGTGAAATTCAGGACGAGTACGATGACGACGACGTCTTGCTGCGGGAGTTGGAGCCGGGACGCTACCTGATCGACGGCAGCACGTCGCTGCGGGCGATCAATCGCCGCTTCGGCCTCGACTTTTCCGAGGAGCACGTAAACACCTTGGCCGGATTCATGTTGCGGTTGCTCGGCACCATTCCCCAGGAGGGGGATCGTTGCCAGGCGAACGGCGCGGAACTGACGGTGCGCAAGGTTGTCGACCGGCGAGTCGAGGAAATCGAAATGCGCCTCCCCCCCCCGGTTTCTTCCGACTGAACGCCGAGCCGGTCGACCATCCCTCCCCCATTCGACAAAACGCTTTTTAATCTGTTCTTTAAGGCCCGCGGCGCGGGCCTTTTTTTGTTTTCCCGTCGGGTCTAAACCATTGGAAAACTGTAAAAATCCCTTGACATGCCCAGGGTGCGCCGTTATAGTTCCCAAAAAGTGGGGAATAGTGACATCTCAGGCCAAAAAGGGCCGTCAATGATCTTCCAGGGTGAATTCAACAACTCCATCGACCCCAAGGGGCGCGCCAGTATTCCCGCCAAATTCCGGGAAGTGCTGGCCGATGCCTATGGGGATGAGCTGTTGGTGGTGACCAAGAATGTCGAAGGCGGGCTGTCGGCCTATCCCCTTTCGAGTTGGCTCAAGATCGTCGAGCGGGTTCAGCAGGGTCCGCCCGGCCCCGAGAAGAATGCCGTCATCCGCCTGATCGTCGCCCCGGCGACGGAGTGCGCCTTCGATAAGCAGGGGCGGGTGTTGATTCCCCCCGCGCTGCGTTCCCATGCCGGTCTGGAGAAGGAGATCGTGGTGGTGGGGATGTTCGACAAAATCGATCTCTACAGCCAGATCAAGTACGCCGAGGTGACCCGTCATTCCGAGGCGTTGCTGCAGGCCAGCCCCGACTTCGTTTCCGGTGTGGGGCTGTAGTTCGTGGATGAGGTTCTTTTCGAGCACCGTTCGGTGCTGGCCGCCGAAGTCCTTCACTGGCTGGCGCCGCGACCGGGCGGCCTCTATCTCGACGGCACCCTGGGCGGGGGCGGGCATGCCCGTCTGGTCCTCGAAGCTTCGGCCCCCGATGGCCGTCTGATCGGCCTGGATCGCGATCCCGCCGCCCTGCGTAAGGCCGGCTCGGTCCTTGCCCCCTTCGGCGAACGCGCCCAGTTACGCCACGCCAATTTTTCCGAGGCTACGGAGGTGCTGGCCGAATTGGGGATCGCCGGGGTGGACGGCATGCTCCTCGATCTCGGTGTCTCTTCCCATCAGTTGGATAGCCTGGAACGCGGCTTTTCCTTTCGCGGCGACGCGCCCCTGGATATGCGCATGGACCCGACCCGCGGCCCTTCCGCCGCCGATGTTCTGGAACGGACGGATGCGGACGAGCTGGCACGGATCTTCCGGGAGTTCGGCGAGGAGCGTTGGGCCGGACGCATCGCCCGTCGCATTCTTCGGGTTCGCCAGGAACGGCCGTTGCGCACCACTTTGGAGTTGGCCGAACTGATCAGGGATACGGTTCCCGGCGGGCATGTGCCGGGGCGGATCCACCCGGCGACACGGGTTTTTCAGGCGCTGCGCATCCATGTCAATCGGGAATTGGAACACGTCGCCGACGGGGTTGCCGCCGGTATTGGGCTGCTCAAGCCCGGCGGCCGTCTGGTCGTCATCAGTTTTCACTCCCTGGAAGATCGGATCGTCAAGCGTATTTTCCAGAATGAAGCCAAGACCTGTATCTGTCCCCCGGGACTGCCGGTATGCGCCTGTCATGTTCGTCCCCGGATCGAACTCCTGACCCGCAAGGCGGTACGGGCATCGGCGGCGGAAGTGGATGAAAATCCGCGGGCGCGAAGCGCGGTGATGCGGGCGGTTCGACGCCTGCCCATGGATTGAATGTTCTCAAGGAGGTTGCAGTGTCCGAAGCCACGGTAAGGTCGCTTCCCAAGGTCAATGGATTTCATCTGGCGCGACCCGCATTGTTGCCGCTTTTTGTCTATCTGGCGGTGCTGCTGGCGGTTTCCCTTTTCTTCGTCTGGTCGCGCATCACCGTCGTCAATCTCGAATACGATATTTCCCGGCTTGGTGTCGAGTTGCGCGAGGTCGAGCAGGAGCAGAAGCGCCTGCGTCTCGAATCGGCCCATCTGCGGAGTCCGGTCCGGATCGAGAGGGTAGCCGTTAACGAACTCGGGCTGCGTATGCCGAGCCTTGAACAGATCATCCTTGTCGATTGATGGACAAACTGGAGAAGTGGGTTCGCATCCGTATCCGCCTGGTCGGCTTCTGTTTCCTGGTCGCTTTCAGCTTTATCGTCGTGCGAGCCTTCCAGCTTCAGGTTCTGGGGCAGGAGGAATGGCGCAAACGGGCTGACCGCCAGCATCAGAAATCCGTGCCCCTGACCCCCAAGCGGGGAACGATCTACGATCAGGGGGGGGAAGAGCTGGCTTTGAGCATCGAGGTTGATTCCATCTATCTGGAACCCACTAAAATCGCCGAACCGGAAAAGGTGGTTGAGGTTCTCGCCAAAACCCTGACCCTGCCCAAATCGAGTCTGCGCGAGAAAGTTCGCTCAAAGAAGAGTTTTCTCTGGGTGAAGCGGCAGATTTCCCAGGCCGAGGGGGACAAAATCCGTGCCGCCAAGTTGGCCGGGGTCGGTTTCACCAAGGAGCATCGGCGCTTTTACCCCAACTCCGAACTTGGCGCGCATGTGCTGGGCTTCACCGGCATCGATCCCAAGGGGTTGGAGGGGCTGGAGCTGAAATACGACGGCGAAGTGCTGGGCGATGGCGGTTATCTGGTGGTTGAACGGGACGCCCTCGGGCGCGGGCTCGGCAGCGGGAATCTGGTGGTGGAAGGGAACCAGCGAGGGGCGAATCTCTACCTGACCCTGGACAAGCATGTGCAGTACATCGCCGAGAAAGAGCTGGCCGAGGGCGTGGCCAAGGCCGGTGCCAAGGGGGGAAGCGCGGTGGTCATGGACCCGCGCACCGGCAGAATCCTCGCCATGGCCAACTCTCCCCTGTACAACCCCAATGCCATCAACAACTACCGTCCCAGCCATTGGCGGAACCGGGCGGTCTGCGATACCTATGAGCCGGGCTCGACCCTCAAGGTCTTTCTCATGGCGGCGGCCCTCAACGAGAAGCTGGTGACCCCAAACCAGATCATCGACTGCGAAAAGGGTTCCTACCGGGTCGGCGGTCGGACGATTCATGACCATCACCCCTATGGCCTGATTACCGCCGCGGAGGTCATCAAGGTCAGTTCCAATATCGGCTCGGCCAAGATCGGCAAGGCCCTGGAACGGGAACGCCTTTACCGTTATCTGACGGATTTCGGCTTTGGTCGCCCCACCGGAATCGATCTTCCGGGGGAATCCTCGGGGCTGCTGCGGCCGCCCAA
The DNA here is from genome assembly GCA_937982495.1 of uncultured Desulfuromonas sp. GTDB lineage: Bacteria > Desulfobacterota > Desulfuromonadia > Desulfuromonadales > Trichloromonadaceae > Trichloromonas. The sequence continues at coordinate 8,231 of CALJLX010000199.1, read as the reverse complement.
TGCCTGGTTTGAAGTCGATCTTGCGGCGATCTCCTTTGGTCAGGGGATGACCGCCACCCCGATTCAGTTGGCCCGGGCGACCTCCGCCATCGCCAACGGCGGGCAGCTCATCGATATGCCGATCGTGGAACGAATCGTCAATGATCGCGGGGATGTCATCGAAGAACGCAAGCCGGAAGTGGTGCGGCAGGTCGTATCCGCCGAGGTGGCTCGCCAGGTACGGGAGATGATGGCGCTGGTTGTCGGGCAGGGGGGAACCGGCACCCTGGCGGCGGTTCCGGGCTTTAAGGTGGCGGGCAAGACCGGTACGGCACAGAAGGTCGATCCCGTCACCGGCGGTTATTCGGTGGACAAACGGGTGGCTTCGTTTATCGGCATGGTTCCCGCCGAGGCACCGCAGCTGGTGGTGGTGGTGGAAATCGACGAACCCTCGAAACAGGTCTACGGCGGGCTGGTGGCGGCTCCGGTTTTTTCCGAAATCGCCACCCAGACATTGCGACAGCTGAAAATTTCTCCGACCGAGGCCTCGCCCGCCATGCCCCTTCCGCTGCCCCCCGCCGAGGAGGCTCTCGCCCAGCCGGTGCAGGCGATGCTCGAAACCCCTGCCGAGGGCGAGCCGCAGATGCCCGACTTTGCTGGCATGAGTTATCGGCAGGTTCTGCAAACCATGGCGGAGAAGGGGTTGAACATCAAGTTGCGCGGATCGGGACGGGTCATTGAACAGTCCCCCCCTCCAGGAGGAGCGATCCGCTATTCCAAGGAAATATGGGTCCGGATGGCGCCGCCGACTTGAGGAGGTCGAGACCTTTGATTGTTTATCAAGGAGCATTCTTTTCATGATGAAGCTCGCAACGCTGATCGAGGCCCTGCCGGATGCACACATAACCGGCGATCCTGGCCGGAATGTCACCGGGCTCTATTACGACTCGCGGCAAGTCGAGACGGATGGAGCCTTTTTCGCGCTGCGGGGAGCGACGGTCGACGGACACGATTTCATTGACGCGGCGCTGGCGCGGGGCGCGCGGACGATTTTTCTGGAGCAAGCGCGGGAACTGCCGCCGGGCGTGAGCGCGGTACGGGTCGACAATGCCCGCCGGGCGATGGCCCGGGTCGCAGAGCGCTTTTTCGGCGCCCCGACCGCCGACATCCCTGTCGTCGGCGTGACCGGAACCAACGGCAAGACGACGATCACCTATCTGATCGAGGCCATGTTGCAGGCGGCCGGCCACCGTCCGGCCGTGCTCGGAACGATCAACTACCGCTTCGGCGAGCAGCAGTTGCCTTCTTTGCATACCACCCCCGAATCGGTGGATCTCGCCCGGACCTTGGCCGGCTTTCGCACGGCGGGAGCCGATGCCTTGGTCATGGAGGTTTCCTCCCATGCCCTCGATCAGTACCGAGTGGATGGGGTGGCTTTCGATGTCGGGATTTTCACCAACCTGACCCCGGAACATCTCGACTATCACGGCGATATGGCCGCCTACTTCGCCAGCAAGTCGCGTTTCTTCAGCGATTTGCTGCACGATGGCCGGGGTGGGGTGGTCAATCTGGACGATCCCTACGGACGACAACTGGCGGAGCGCTTCCCATGCGTCATCACCTGCGGTCGTCATCCCGAGGCGGCGGTGCGGGTGCTTACGGCCCATCTCTCCCTCGACGGCATCGCAGCGAAGCTGGCGACGCCCGGCGGCGAGTTGTCGGTCCGCTCCCATCTGGTCGGCGAATTCAATCTGCAGAATCTGCTCTGCGCGGTAGCCGGGGGCATCGCCCTGGGCCTGCCGACGGCAGCCATTGTGCGCGGCCTGGCCGAAGCCCCGGCGGTTCCCGGGCGTCTCGAGCGCATCGCCAATCGCCGCGGCGCGCTGGTTCTGGTCGATTACGCCCATACCGGCGACGCCCTGGAAAAGGTGCTGGAGACCCTCAACGGCTTGGGTCCGGCCCGGGTCATCACGGTTTTCGGTTGCGGCGGCGATCGCGACCCGCGCAAGCGCCCGGTTATGGGGGAAGTCGGCGCGCGGCTTTCCGATCTGGCGATCATCACTTCGGACAATCCCCGTACCGAAGATCCCCTGGCGATTATCGACGCCGTGCGCGGCGGTGCGTTGCGTGTTCATCCCCGGGAATGGACACATGAGGAGGCGCGGGTTCTTGCGGGGCGAGGGTTTGTGACGATTCCCGACCGCGCCGAAGCCATCGCCTTCGCGGTGAGATTGCTCGGCGAGCGGGATCTGTTGCTGGTCGCCGGCAAGGGGCATGAGGATTACCAGATTCTCGGCACCCGCCGCATCCATTTCGACGATCGCGAACAACTGCGCAGCGCTCTGGACCGGGCGGAAGGAGACGCGGCATGAATCTCGACGTTAAGACCATTGCCGGCATCACCGGCGGACGCCTGACCCCGGCCGGGGCGGATGTGAGCGTCGCCGGGATTTCCACCGACAGCCGCACGCTCAAGCCGGGGGAGCTTTTCATCCCCCTGCGCGGTCCCAACTTCGACGGCCACGACTTTCTGCTGCGTGCCCTGCGCAACGGCGCGGCGGCTTGTCTCAGCGAGGAAGTCGTCGGCGCTTTCCCCGTCCCCCTGATCCAGGTGGAAGATACCCTCAAGGCCCTGGGTGATCTCGCCGCTGCTCGGCGCCGGGAATTCTCCGGGCCGGTGGTGGGCTTGACCGGTTCGACGGGTAAAACTTCGACCAAGGAGATGCTGGCGCGGATCCTCGGTCTGACCGGGCCGGGACTCAAGACCGAAGGCAACTTCAACAACCTGATCGGCTTGCCCCTGACCCTGCTGCGCCTCACCGCCGAACATCGCTGGGTGGTATTGGAGATGGGAATGAGCGCGCGCGGTGAAATTGCCCGGCTGACGGAGATTGCCGAGCCCTTCGTCGGCATCGTCACCAACGTCGGGCCCGCGCACCTGGAGACCCTGCACAATATCGAAGGGGTCGCCCGGGCCAAGGGCGAGCTTTTCGCCGGAATGAAAGCGGGCGGAATCGCCATTCTCAATGCCGACGACGAACGCGTTGCCCGACTACCGGTAGCCAACGGTGTGCGCCGGGTCTTCTTCGGGCTCGATCCCCGCGCGGAAGTGCGGGCGGAGCGGGTGACGACCACTCGCGACGGCATCCGTTTCGAACTCTGCCTGGGAGAGAACCGCTACCCGGTGCGGATGGAGGTGGCCGGACGGCACAACGTCCAGAACGCCCTGGCGGCGGCCGCCGCCGCCAATGCCCTGGAAGTACCCGGGGAAACGATCGCCCGGGGATTGGAAGAGTTCCGACCTTCGCCGGGGCGGATGGAACTGGTGGAGATCGAGAACGACATCCTGATTCTCGAAGACAGTTACAATGCCAACCCCCTGTCGGTGCGGGCGGCCTTGACCACCCTTGACGAACTGGGAGGGGAAGGCCGGCGCGTGGCGGTGCTCGGCGATATGCTCGAACTGGGCAAGAACGCCGGCGAACTCCACCGCGAGGTCGGGGAACTCGCCGGTCACCGGGTCGACCTGCTGGTGCTGCTCGGCGAGCAGGCCCGTGAGGTGGCGCGCGGCGCTCGCCAGTCGGGGTTGAGCGAGGAATTCATCGTCATGGCCGCTTCCCACGAGGAGGCCATCGCCGCTCTGCGCGAACGTCTGCAGAGCGGCGACCGGGTGCTGGTCAAAGGCTCGCGTGGTATGAAAATGGAAAAAATCAGCGGTGCCTTGCGTAACAAGGCCGGCGCCGAGGAGCAGGGTTAGGAGCCGCGCATGCTGTATCATCTACTCTATCCGCTGCACACGGAATTCTCGGTACTGTACATTTTCCGCTACATTACCTTCCGGACCATCTATGCCACGATTACCGCGCTGGTCATCGCCTTCATCCTCGGCCCCTGGTTGATCGACAAACTGCAACGTTTGCAGATCGGCCAGAGTATCCGCAAGGTTGGGCCCGAATCCCACTTCAAGAAAGAGGGAACGCCGACCATGGGCGGCACCCTGATCCTTTTGGCCATCGTCCTGCCGACCCTGCTCTGGGCCGATCTGACCAATATCTATGTCTGGGTGACGCTCTTGGTCACGGTCGGTTTCGGCGTGGTCGGGTTCATCGACGATTACCGCAAGGTCAAGTACAAGAACAGCGACGGTCTTTCGGCGCGCAAGAAAATGTTCTGGCTCATGTTTATTTCGTTGCTGGCGGCGCTGGCCCTCTATTATTATCCGCCTTTCCAAACGACCCTGGCCTTCCCTTTCTTCAAGGGAGTTCGTCCCGAACTCGGCATTTTCTATATCCCCTTTGCCCTGCTCGTCGTGGTCGGCTCGGGAAATGCGGTAAACCTCACCGACGGACTCGACGGACTTGCCATCGGCCCGATGATCATCGCCTCGGGCACCTATCTGCTCTTTGCCTACATGGCCGGTAACGCAAGGCTCGCGGAATATCTGCAGATCAGCAGCGTACAGGGGGCCGGCGAACTGGCGGTTCTCTGTGGGGCGATGGTCGGGGCGGGGCTCGGTTTCCTCTGGTTCAATACCTACCCGGCCCAGGTCTTCATGGGGGATGTGGGCAGCCTCTCCCTCGGCGGGGCGCTGGGGATCATCGCCGTCATCACCAAGCAGGAGATCGTGCTGGTCATCGTCGGCGGTATTTTTGTGGTCGAGGCGCTGTCGGTCATCTTCCAGGTGACTTCCTTCAAACTGTACGGCAAGCGGATTTTCAAAATGGCCCCGATCCATCACCATTTCGAACTCAAAGGCTGGCCGGAGCCGAAGATCATCGTGCGTTTCTGGATCATCAGCATCATTCTCGCGCTGGTCGCCCTTTCGACCCTGAAGCTGAGGTAATATGCGCCGCGATTATCGGGGGGAAAAAGTGATTGTCGTCGGCGCCGGGCGTACCGGGTTGGCCCTGTGCGCGTATTTTTGCCGACGGGGTGCCGCCGTGACCCTTTCCGACCGTCGACCGGCCGCGCAGATCGAGGGGCTCGACGCCCTGCGCGGGTTTGAGCTCGGCCTCGATCTCGGTGGGCATCGGGACGATCTTTTCCGCGGCGCGGATCTGGTCGCCATCAGCCCCGGTGTGCCGCTGACCGTGCCGGCGGTGGCGGCGGCGCGCGCCGCCGGGGTGCCGGTGCTGGGGGAGGTCGAAATCGCCTTTGCCGAATTCACCGCACCGCTGGCGGCGATCACCGGCACCAACGGCAAATCGACCACGACCACGGTCATGGGGGATATTTTCCGGGCCTGGGGCAAGCGCACCTTCGTCGGCGGCAATCTCGGTACCCCGCTGATCGAAGCGGTGGAGGAAGGCCGTTGGGACTGGGGGGTGGCGGAACTTTCCTCCTTCCAACTGGAGGCGATAGCGTCTTTTCGCCCCCGTTACGCCCTGCTGCTCAACCTGACCGAGGACCACCTCGACCGCTACCCGGACATGGCGAGCTACGTGGCGGCCAAGCTGCGGATTTTCGAAAACATGCGCGCCGACGATACGGCGATTCTCAATGCCGAGGATGCTTTGGTCGTGGACGCCGTCCGCGGCATCCGTCCGCGTAAACAATGGTTTTCCTCGGCGCGGGTGCTCGACGAGGGGATGGGTTACGACGGCAGCCATATCGTCTGGCGGCGCGCCGGTCTGGAAACCCGCTTCCCCGTTTCCGAACTGCGCCTGAAGGGGCTGCACAACGTCGAAAACGTCATGGCCGCGCTCTTGCCGCCGCTCCTCGAAGGTTGCCCCGCCGCCGTTGCCTGGGGAGCCGCCCGGGCCTTCGCCGGTCTGCCCCATCGCATGGTCGAGGTGCGGGTGCTGAACGGCGTGCCCTGGTACAACGATTCCAAGGGAACCAATGTCGGCAGTGTATTGAAAAGCCTCGCCGGTCTTGCCGCGCCGGTGACTCTGATCGCCGGCGGCAAGGACAAGGGCGGGGATTACGGGGTGCTGGCCGATCCGGTACGGAAGAAGGTCGCCCATCTGATTCTCATTGGCCAGGCAAGCGCGCGCATTGAGCAGGCCCTCGGCGACCTGACCCATACCTTGCGCGCCGCCTCCCTCGAAGAGGCGGTGGTCCTGGCTCGGGATCTGACGCCGGCGGGAGGGGCGGTGCTCTTTTCACCGGGCTGTTCCAGCTTCGATATGTTCAAGAACTATGAAGAGCGCGGCGACCGTTTCGCCCGCGCCGTCCTCGATCTGGCGGACTAGGGAAACGTATGGAGATCCGGAAAGGTTTCGATACGACGCTGTTGCTGTTGGCGGTGGTGCTCACCTGTTTCGGGGTGGTCATGGTCTACTCGGCCTCCTCGATCATGGCGGAAAAGCGCTACGCCGACGGTTTCTATTTTCTCAAGCGCCAGGGGATCTATGCCGTCGTCGGCTTTGTCATCATGACCGCCGCGATGCATTTCGACTATCGGAAGTGGCGACAACTGGCCGTTCCCTTCCTCTTTTTCTGCCTTTTCCTGCTGATTCTGGTGTTGGTTCCCGGTATCGGCAACCAGGCCGGAGGGGCATCGCGCTGGATCCGGCTCGGCCCGATCTCCGTTCAGCCCGCCGAGGTCGCCAAACTCGGGCTGGTGATCTACATGGCCTACTCCCTGTCGAAGAAGAAGGACAAGGTCAAGAGCCTGACCAAAGGCTTCATCCCCTACATGATCGTCCTTGCCCTGCTGCTCGCGCTGCTGCTGCTGCAACCGGACCTGGGAAGCGCCCTGGCCATGGGGGCGGTGGCGATGGTCATGCTGCTGGTCGCCGGCACCCGACTCACCTACCTGGTTTCCATCGCCATCATCGCCGCGCCCCTGCTCTACTACGCGGTGATGAACGTCGACTATCGACGGCGGCGCATCCTGGCCTTTCTCAACCCCTGGGAGGATCCTTCCGATACCGGCTTCCAGATCATCCAAAGCTGGATCGCCTTCGGTTCCGGCGGCTTGGGGGGGAACGGGTTGGGGCAGAGTCATCAGAAGCTCTTTTTCCTGCCCGAGGCGCACACCGATTTTATCTTCGCCGTGGTCGGGGAAGAGTTGGGCTACGCCGGGGTCTTCGTGGTGGCCGCCATGTTCCTGGTGCTGATTGTGCGGGGGATGCGTGCTTCCTTGCTCGCGCCCGACGATTTCGGCCGCTTTCTCGCTTTCGGCATGACCTTACTGCTCGGGCTGGAAGCCTTTGTCAATATCGCCGTGGTCATGGGCATGCTGCCGACCAAGGGGATGGCGCTCCCCTTTCTCTCTTACGGCGGCACCAGTCTGCTGACGACGCTGCTGGCGGTGGGAATTTTACTCAACATCTCCAGCCATGCCCCCGGGGAGGTCCGATGAAACTGCTCTTGGCCGGTGGCGGCACCGGTGGTCATCTTTTTCCCGCCGTGGCGCTGGCGCAACGGCTGCTGGCGAAGGAAGCCGACGCCGAGGTTCTCTTCGTCGGCACCGCCCAGGGTATCGAAGCGCGGATTCTGCCGGAATTGGGGCTGCCGCTGGCCACGATTACTATCGGCGGACTGGTCGGCAAGGGGCTGTTGCGGCAACTGGCGATGGGGCCGCGACTGCTGGTGAGCGTCTGGCAATCCCGGGGCATTCTGAAAAAGTTCCGTCCGGACGTGGTCGTCGGGGTCGGCGGCTACGCCTCGGGGCCGGTGCTTCTGGCCGCCAAACTCTTGGGACTGCCGACGTTGATCCACGAGCAGAATGCCGCCTTGGGCCTGACCAACCGTCTCCTCGGCCGCTGGGTCGACCGGGTCTGTCTCTCCTTCGACGAGACCCAGTGCCCTCTCTCATCCGGACGCATGGTGGTGACCGGTAATCCTCTGCGGCTCGGCATGGATGACTGCCCGCCGCTGCCCAACGGCGAACCCCACCTGCTGGTCTTCGGCGGCAGTCGCGGGGCGCGGGCGATCAATCAGGCGGTGACGGCCATGCTTCCCCATCTGGAGCCGTTTCGGGGGTGTCTGCGCATTCTCCACCAGACCGGGGCCGAGGATCTGGAGGCGGTACGCGCAGGCTACCGGCAAGCGGGATGGGATGCCGACGGGGTCGTCCCCTTCATCGACGACATGCCCGCGGCCTATGCCCAAAGTCACCTGGTGCTCTGTCGGGCCGGGGCGACCTCCCTGGCGGAATTGACCGCTTGCGGCCGCCCGGCGATCCTGATCCCTTATCCCCATGCCGCCGCCGATCATCAGACCGCCAACGCTCAGGCCCTGGCGGCGCGGGGGGCGGCGCTGATGCTGCCGCAAGGCGAAATGACCCCGGAAGTCCTGGCGCA
>CALJLX010000198.1 GCA_937982495.1 uncultured Desulfuromonas sp. | reverse complement strand
GCAGGCCGGCATCCTTGAGAAAGGTACGTCTGTCCATCTTCATGGCTAACCTCGCAAGCAGGAGAAGGGGTCAGTGAACGGCGCAGGCGATGCAGGGGTCGAAGGAGCGCACCACCCGGGCCATTTCCAGCCCCTGGTAGTCGGGGTTACTGGGCGTGCCGAGCAGCGCCGCCTCCACCGGACCCGGCTCCCCCTGATCCCCCCGGGGCGAGAAGTTCCAGGTACTCGGCACCACGCACTGGTAACGCTCGATCTTGCCGCCGGAAATACTGAGCCAATGCCCCAGGGCGCCGCGAGGCGCTTCGGTGAGGCCTTCCCCCTGGCCTTGCGCGCGCGGGGCATAGGCAGCGACGGAAGGCGCGCCGGGTTCAAGACGATCGAGCCAGAGCTCCATGCGTTCGGCCACCAGCAGGGCTTCCAGGGCCCGCACCGCATGGCGGCCAAGCACGCTCGGCAGCGCCTCCACGGTCAGACCGGACTCCCGCAGCAAATCCCCCACGGCGCTGCGCACCGGTGCCAGACCGGCGGCGTGCGCCACCAGAATCCGCGCCAGCGGCCCGACCTCGCAGGGCCGGCCGTTGTAGCGCGGCCCCTTGAGCCAGGAATAGGCGCCTTCCTTATGCGCATGGGGACGGATTTCGCCGCGCGTCGGATGCTGCGGTCCGTTCTGGTCGTAGAAGCTGGCGGCGGTCGTCTCGGTGATTTTCGACGTATCGAGCTTTTCGAATTGGCCGTCGAACAGCACCCCGGCCGGCAACCAGGGGCTATCCCCTTCGTCGAAGACCCCGAAGGCGAGGAAATTCGGCAGACCTCGGCCGATTTGTGCATAATCGGGGAAGAGCCGGGCGGCGGCGAGGACGTCGGGGAGATAGACGTTGGCGACGAAACGCTTGACCCGCCCCAGACGCATGCGGAAATCCTCCACCGCCTCGACATCGACCCCGCAGGTCACGCCGCCGGGAATCAGCGCCGCCGGGTGGGGCATCTTGCCGCCGAACATGGCCGCCATGCGGTGCGCCTCCTGGCGGATCTCCAGGGCTTCCAGGTAATGGGCGAGGGCGCCCAGGTTCCATGACGGATCGACGGGATAGTCGCCGGGCAGTTTGGGCAGGAAGGGCGCCACCGGCAGCACTTTATTGGAAGCCAACTCCCCCCCGGCCCAGGCCTTGACTTCCCGAAGAACCGGATCGCGCCCCTCGTAAGCGAGCAGCGCCTCGACATTGACGAAATCGAGGGCGGAGAGCTGATAGAAATGGAGGATATGACTTTGCAGGTAGTTGGCGCCCAGCACCAGATTGCGCAGATAGTGGCCGTTGGCCGGCACGTTCAGCCCCAGGGCCGCCTCCACCGCCTTGCAGGAGGAAATCGTGTGGCTGACCGGACAGACGCCGCAGATGCGCTGGGTGATCGGCGGCGCGTCGAGGGGATCGCGGCCGACCAGCAGCGCCTCGAATCCCCGAAACATCTCTCCCTTGCTCCAGGCCTCGACGACCCGGCCCTCCTCCACCCGCGTATCGATACGCAGATGCCCTTCGATCCGGGT
>CALJLX010000197.1 GCA_937982495.1 uncultured Desulfuromonas sp. | reverse complement strand
CGGGAAGGTTAAAGAGCCGCAAGCGGCCGTCCACCAAAGACAACCGCCAGGGCTGGCAGTTATCCCCGGAGGGAGCGGCGACGGCGAGTTTGAGCAGTTGGGCGATCCGTTCATCCATGATGGCGATATCCTTTCATGATGGGGAGAGCAAGCTTTCAGAGTCTAAAGCATAATCCACCCAAAGCAAATCCCCCCCCCCGCATCCCTTTGCCAAAGGGGGGTAGCCGCAGCGGAAGACTGACGTTTATCGTGATTTTATTGCTGACTTCCCAACAGCTTCCGGCTACATTAAACAGACGCTCATCCCGTCCGAAGTCATCGCCAAAGCCCCGCCGTCGCGGATAAATGACCATGCTCTACGTCGCCCTGAGGATTCTGCTGTACGACAAGCTGCGGTCGCTGATCACCCTGATCGGCATCGTCTTCGCGGTCGGGTTGATCTTCGCGCAAATCGGCATCTACCTGGGGCTGATGGAAACTTCGTCGGTCATTATCGACCATACCGAAGGGGACATCTGGATCACCTCGAAAAACAGCAAAAACTTCGACTTTTCTCAACCTTTTCCCGAATATATCCATGACCAGGTACGCTCCACCCCGGGCATCGCTGCCGCCGAAAAACTGATCGTCGCCTGGGGCCTGATCCGCCAGGAACAGGGCGGAACCGAGCAGGTGGAGATCATCGGCTTCAACCCCGACAGCGGCATCGGCGGTCCCTGGCGCATGCGCGAGGGGAATATCCAGGCGGTTAAAAACGGCAACTTCATCATCGTCGACGAATCGGCAAACAAACGCCTGGGAGAGATCAAGGTCGGCGACTATCGTGACATTCTCTACCGCCGTTTGCAGGTCGTCGGTATCTCCGAGGGCGTCAAATCCTTCACCACCGCCCCCTTCGTCTTTACCTCGTACAAACTGGCGCAGAGCCTGGTGGCCTACATCGGACCCGACAACACTGTCTTCGTGGTCGCCAAGGTCACGCCGGGCTTCACCGTGCAGGAGGTGGTCGCCGACCTGAAAGAGAAACTCGCCGGGGTCGACGTCTACAGCAGCCGAGACTTCAGCCGCAAAACCCGCCTCTACTGGACCATCGAAACCGGCGTCGGCTTTTCTTTCCTGCTGACCATCGTCATCAGTTTTCTGGTGGGGATGTTGATTGTCGGCCAGACCATCTATAATTCAACGATGGAGCACATCAAGGAATTCGGCACGCTGAAGGCGTTGGGGGCGGAAAACCACGAGATCTACAAGATTATTTTCAGTCAAGCGCTGATCAACGCCTTGGCCGGTTATCTCATCAGCCTGGCTCTGACGCTGGTTTCGGTCAAGTTCTACGAGACGGTGGGAACGGTGATGGTGGTCAACACGGGCCTCAACCTGGGCGTTCTTGCCCTGACCCTGGTCATGTGCCTGTCGGCGGCGGCGGTGTCGATCCGCAAGATCAAGCACATCGATCCGGCCATTCTTTTCCGGGGATAAAACGTGGAGCATCCCGTCGTCACCCAGGGTCTGGGCAAAACCTACCAGGAAGGCAAGACCGTGGTCCGGGCCGTGGTGGATGTGGATCTCCAACTCAAGGCCGGGGAAGTGGTCGGCCTGTTCGGTCCGTCGGGGAGCGGCAAGACGACGCTGCTATCGATGCTCGGTTGCATCCTGCAACCATCGGCGGGTTCTTTCAAGCTCTTCGGCAACGAAATATTCGGGCTGCGGGAAAAAGATCTGCCCCCCTTGCGCAAACGGTATATTTCGTACATTTTCCAGGGATTCAACCTCTTCCCGGCGCTGACGGTCTACGAGAACATCATGCTGGTGCTGAAAATCAAGGGCCTGACCGGAAAGGCGGCGGAGGATCTGGCCCGAGGGATGATCTCCGAGGTCGGACTGAACGAGCGCGCCGACTTCCTGCCCCGGGATCTGAGCGGCGGGCAGAAACAGCGGGTGGCCGTCGCCCGGGCGCTGGCGGTGGAATCTCCCTTGATCCTGGCGGACGAGCCGACCGCCAACCTCGACCACGTCAACGGCAAGAAGGTCATGGAGATTCTGCGCGCCCTGGCCGTGGAACGGAAGAAGTGCGTGGTAGTGGCGACGCACGACAACCGCATCGAAGAGATCTTCGATCGGGTTCTGACCATGGAAGACGGCCGCATTGTCGATGAAAGGCGGAGATCATCATGAAAACCAGCCGTGCCGGCCTGCTTTTGATTCTCTTTCTCGCCCTGGCCGCCGTGATCCTGGCGCTCTTCGGCCCCGGATTATTCGGCAAAGAGTAGATCGGAAGAGCACACGTCTGAACTCCAGTCACGAATCACCACCTCGTA
>CALJLX010000196.1 GCA_937982495.1 uncultured Desulfuromonas sp. | reverse complement strand
CATCAGTGGACGCTGGACGACATCCCGGTGATCGTCGACAACCCGGATGTGAAATCCTGGGCCGGGTTCCTTGAAAACAGCTATCCCGGGCGGCCGCTGCGGGAGCTTACCTTCCTCCTCGATCACGCTCTGTTCGGCCTGAACCCCGCCGGCTGGCATCTCCAGAATATCCTCTGGCATGCGCTGAATGCCTGGCTGTTGCTGCTGCTGGCGCTGCGCCTGGGCGCCGGGAGCTTTACGGCCTGGGGGGCGGGGCTGCTTTTTCTGGTCCATCCGCTCGCGGTCGAGGTGGTGGCCAACATTTCCCACCGCAAGGACAGCCTCGCCCTGGCCTGCATCCTGCTGGCGACTCTTGCCTATCTGCGGGGATTGGGGGCGGACGGGCGCGGCCGATTGTGGTTCGTTGGCGCTTTCGCCCTGGGCCTGTTGGGCTGGACGGCGAAGGAGAACGTGGCGGCGCTGCCGCTCTTTTGGCTGGGCTGTGAGGCGCTCTTTGTTCCTCCCGAAAACCGGCTGTTGCTGCGTTTTCCCAAACTGATCCCGAGGTTCGCCGCCGCCGGGGCGGTCGTATTAATCGTCTGGTATTTCGGCTTCGGCGGGCTGGAACTGCATCGTCAGGCCATGGCGCCGGTGCTGGCGAAGATGACGATCTATCTGGAGCCGGGGAACGTCGCCCCCTATTTCCTCATGGCGCTCAAGTCGCTGACCTTCATGGCCGGCAAGCTGGTCTGGCCGCTGGCTCTGGCGCCGGAATATGTCTATGCCGCTCCCGGCGGCTGGTTCGATCCCTGGGTTCTGGGCGCCCTGGCGCTGGTCATCGGCTATCTTCTGCTGCTGGGGCGCGCCTGGCGGCGGTGGCCTTTGGCGGCTTTTGCCCTGCTCTGGCTCGGCCTTTTCTGGCTGCCGACCGCCAACCTCTGGCCCCTCTCCTATTTCGCCGCCGACCGCTATCTGTACACGCCCCTGGCGGGGTTGGCGCTGCTGACGCCGCTGGTGGTCGAGCGCTGGTGCCCCGGCAAAAACCATCTGCCGGTGCAAGTCATGGCCCTCCTCCTCTTTGCTTGCGCGCTGCTCAGTTGGCAGCAGAACCGGGTCTGGGCCACGCCCCTTTCCCTGTGGAGCCATGCGGCGCGGGTCGCGCCCGCCTCGACCAACGCCCGCAACAACCTGGGCGCGGCCTATCTGGAACTGGGACGGCTGGAAGAGGCGCGGGACGAGTTCAAGCAGGCGGCGGCCAACTTCGACAACCCCATGCCCTGGTACAACCTCGGCCGGGTTTACGAACAGCTCGGTGACCGCGAGCAGGCCCTCTTTCACTATCGGGCCTTTCTCGCCTTCGACGAACCGGCCATGGCGACGCTGGCCGCGCAACTGCGCCTGCGGCTCTGGCGGCAGTACGGCGTTCAGGTGCGGTGATGTCCATGGATGAATTCCTTCTCGCCCCCGACGAAACCCTCGATGATCTGCGCTGCGGCGGTTTGCGGATCATTCAGCCTCGGGACGGCTACCGTTTTTCCCTCGATCCGGTGCTGCTCTGCGCTTTCGCCCGGATCGGCGCGGGCGAGGCGGTGGCCGATCTCGGTACCGGTTCCGGGGTGATTCCCCTGCTGCTGGCGCGGCGCACCGCCGCCGGGTCGATTGTCGGCGTGGAAATCCAGGAGCAGGCTGCCGATCGGGCGCGGCGCGGGGCGGTTCTTAATGGTCTGGCCGAGCGGATCACCATTCTCCATCGGGATTTGCGGGATCTGCGGAGTGCGCTCGCGCCCGAATCCTGCGATGTGGTCTTGAGCAACCCGCCCTTTCGCCCCACCGGCACCGGCAAGGTCGCGCCCGGGGACGAGCGGGCCGCCGCCCGGCACGAACTGGCGGGAGGCCTGGACGACTTTCTCGCCGCCGCTCATTATCTGCTCAAACAAGGGGGGCGCTTCTACCTCATCCATCTCGCCGAGCGCCTGGCCGAAATTTTGTCGGCCATGCAGCGGCTGCACCTGGAGCCGAAACGGCTGCGCTGCGTCCATTCCCGTTCGGGGGAGGGGGCGCGGCTGGTGCTGGTCGAGGGGCGCAAGTCGGGGCGCCCCGGCCTGACCGTGGCGGCGCCGCTTTATATTTACGAGGGGGAAGGGTATTCGGCGGAAGTATTGGCGAT
>CALJLX010000195.1 GCA_937982495.1 uncultured Desulfuromonas sp. | reverse complement strand
GTCGCCCCCTGGGACATCTCCTGCGAGGTGGCGCTGAGCTGCTGGCTGCCCGAGGTGACGTTGTCGGCGGCGGTACGGACCTGGAGCACCACCCGGCGCAGACTGGTCACCATTTCCCGCAGCGAGATCAGCAGCTTGTCCTTCTCGGACCGCTCCTTCACCTCGACCAGCAGATTGCCGCCGGCGATCTGCTCGGTCAGCTTGGCCACGCCGTCGAGCCCCTGAATCATCCCGCCCAGGCTCTGCATCAGCCGGTCCCGAGGCGAACGCTCGCGCACCTCCAGGGCCAGATTGCCCTGGGAAATTTCCTCGCTCAGGCGGGTCACTTCGTTCATGGCGGCGATGAGGGCGTTGAGATTGAGACGGATCTTGTCGAAGTCGCCGCGATAGGCGACGGCCAGCGGCTCGGGCAGATCCCCCTTGGCGATGCGGTCGAGGCTGTCGAGCACCACCGTCAGCGGCGCCATGAAAGCATCCACGACATTATTGGTGCCGACGATCAGTTCCCGCCAGGAACCGGCGAAGTCGCCGGCGGCGGCGCGGGTGTCGAGACGTCCGTCGCGGATGGCGCCGGTCAGCTGTTCCATCTCGGCGAGGACGGCGGCGATGGTTCCCTTCATCCGGTTGAAAGCCCGGGCCATGTCGCCGATCTCGTCCTGCTGATCGATGCGGATGTCGACGCTCAGATCGCCCTTGGCCAGGGCCTCGGCGAAAGCCACCCCCTGCGCCAGGGGACCAGTAATGCTGCGGGTGATGAACCGGCCGATAATCAGCGCCAGAATCAGCACCACCAGGCCCATGACATAGATGACCGTGCGCATGATTTGAGCCTTGGCGAAGACATCCTTGAGCCCGGCATCAGCTTCGGCGATCTGAGTATTTTTCAGGTGCTCGATCTTCTCGCCAAGCTCTGCCGAAATCCGGTCAAATCCTTCCATGGCGACGTTTCCGGCTTCAATCCCCTGGGTGGCATAAAGCTCGGCCATGGCCCGGCCATCCGTGAAATATCTATCGAACAGCGCCGTAAGTGCCTCGATTTCGGCCAAGGCCTGCCGGTCGTTTTCCTCCTCGAACATGGCCCGGTATTTCTCCAAGCCGGCACGGAAGTGCTCGGCCGCCTTCTCGGCTTCGGCGTACCCGGCCGGGTCGTGGGTCGCCGAAACGTCGGTGAGATACTGCTGCACCTCGGTCACGGCATGGCTCATGTCCTCGGCGACCAGGGTGAAGGGAAAACTCTCTTCCTCCAGATGGGCGATCTTCCCGACCACCGATTCGGTGTTGAGCAGAATCACCCCCAGGGCGATCAGGATCAGCAGGACGATCACACCGAAACCCACAGCCAGCTTCTTGCCGATTTTCAGATTCTTCCATTGCATGGCGTTCAACCCTTCCCTGTCCAGTCAACCGAGACTTCAGTTCCGGCCTTCCCCACGAAAAGCCGACCTTCAAGTCCAAGAAAGCAAACGCGCTCCGGCTTTCGTCGGTCGGCGTCGCCCCGCACCCTGTTCCCGCCGATCTCCCTCAGGCCAACTGCTCGGCCCGCTGGACCAGCTGGGGAATATCCAGAATCAGCGCCACCTTGCCGTCGCCGAGGATGGTCGCCCCGGAGAGCCCCTGGACGTCGCGGTACATGCGCCCGAGGGATTTGATGACGGTCTGGTGCTCGCCGATGACCCGGTCGACGACGAAACCGACCTGATTGCCGTTGACGGCGGTGACGACCACCTGCTCGATCTCCGGCGGCGCGCCAAGAATGGCGAATTCGTCGCGGAGGTGGACGTAGGGCACCAGCCGGTCGCGCACCCGCACCAGATTGCGGCCATGACTGGCGGCGACGTCGGCGCGGGTCAGTTCGATGCATTCCTCGACGATGCTCAAGGGAATGACGTAGCAGTCCTCGCCGATGGCCACCAGCAAGCTGTCGATGATCGCCAGGGTCAGGGGGATGCGCACGCGGATGGTGGTGCCCTGACCAGCGACGCTGTCGATGTCGATGGAGCCGCGCAACGCTTCGATGGCCCGCTTGACCACATCCATGCCGACGCCGCGCCCGGAAACGCCGGTGACCTTCTGGGCGGTGGAAAACCCGGCGGCGAAAATCAGCTGAAAAAGCTCGTGGCGGCTGAGTTGCTCCTGTTCGCCGATCAACCCTTTTTCCACCGCCTTGCGCCGGATCGCCTCCTCGTTGAGCCCGGCACCGTCGTCGACGATCTCGATGATGACGCTGTCGCCGGAGTGGATGGCCGCCAGGCGGATCGTCCCCTGGCGTTTTTTGCCCGCCTCTTCGCGTTTCTCCGGGGCTTCGATGCCGTGGTCGATGCTGTTGCGGATGATGTGGACCAGCGGGTCGTTGAGTTTTTCGATGACCGTCTTGTCCAGCTCGGTGTCGGCGCCGGCGGTGGTCAGCTCGATTTCCTTGCCCAGCTCCTGCGACAGATCGCGGACCAGGCGCTTGAATTTGCTGAAGGTGGTGCCGATG
>CALJLX010000194.1 GCA_937982495.1 uncultured Desulfuromonas sp. | reverse complement strand
TTCTGACCCCGGACATGACGGCCAAGTATTACGAAATCCGCGAGCAGGATTGTCCTCATCATTATGAGTTTTGAGTGACGAGTGGGGCGGGAGTAGGGATGTCGATGGATCGAGAATTTTTCGCGGCTATTTATGCCCGGCACGGGCATCGTTGCCCGATGAGTACCCTCGGCGGGCGGCTCGGTCGGGCGGCGGCGGCGCATGTCGATTCCCTGCGGCGGCGGGCCGTCTATCATATCGACACCTGCGCCCTCGACGGCATTCGTGTCGCCACCGGCTGTCATGAAATACGGATACTCGATGAGGGGCGGCACGTACTCGATCTGGTCGATGACCGCAACGGCCGGGGGGTGCGGGTTGCCCTGCGCCCCGAGGCCCTGGCTATCGCCGGGGAATACCGCCGCCGCGACGATGCCCTCGACCGCGACCGCGCCGGACTCAACCCCGCCACCCTGGCGGCGCGGCAGGCGGAAGTGGCGCGGGTGCTCGATAAGGTACTGGAACAACTCTGGACGCTTCCCGACGAAGCGCTGCTGGAGATTACCCCGATAACGCTAGCCCCATGACTGAAAGCCCTAAACCCGCCTCGCGCCCGTTCGCTTCGCTCACTAGAGCTCGCAGAGAGCGCAGAGTAAAAACAAAGACCTTAAAGCTTTAGGGTTTTCTCTGTGTCCTCTGCGAGCTCCAGCGACTGCAAGGAGCGGGCGAGAGGCCGATTTCCATAGGTTTTTCCCGATGCCCGATTCGATCCTGTTACAAATTCTCACCGTCATCTGGGATGAAATCGCCCGCATGTGGTGGTTTTTCCTCCTCTCCATCGTCCTGGTCGGGCTGATCAAGGGCTACCGGCTCGATCTGCGCATCCGCGATTCCATCAACCGCGCCGGGGGCTACGGCATCGTCCTGGCGGTGGCGGTGGGGATGGTTTCTCCCCTGTGCGCCTGCGGCATCCTGCCCATCGTCATTTCCCTGGCGCTGATGGGCACCCCCATCGCGCCGCTCATGGCCCTGCTCACCACCTCGCCGGTGATGGGGCCGGACGCGTTGCTGCTGACCTACCGTGGCCTAGGGATGGAGTTCGCCGTGCTCAAGGTCGTCGGCGCCGCCGTCCTCGGCCTGGCCGCCGGTTTCGTTACCCAGGCGCTGGTCAATCGGGGCTGGCTCGCCGGTAACCTGGTGCGCCTCAAGCCGATCTACCGCGAGGACGGCAGCCTCGCCCCGGCCGCCGAGATCGGTGCCGCCGCCGGCATCGAGGTCAAGACCATGCGCATTGTCCCCCGGGCGAGCAAGCTGCGTTTCATCCTCGACCGCACCCTCGACGCCGGACTCTTTGTTGGCAAGTTCCTGCTACTGGCCATTGTCCTCGAAGCCCTCATCGTCACCCTGGTGCCGATGTCCTGGATCACCCTGCTGGCCGGGCAGAAGAGCCTCCTCTCGGTGCTGGTCGCCGCCGTCGTCGGGCTGCCGTTGCCGACCAACCAGATTCCCGTCATCCCCATTCTCCACGGCCTGCTGGAGCGGGGGATGGATCGCGGCGCCGCTTTCACCCTGCTCATGGCCGGGCCGGTCTCCAGCATTCCGGCGATCATCGCCCTCTTCGGCCTCTTCCGCAAACGGGTGGTGCTGACCTTCCTTGGAGTCAGCCTTTCCGTTTCGGTTCTGTTGGGCTGGCTTTATCAACTCTTTTCATGATGGACTTCCGCCCGGCTGGAACCGCGATCCGACGGTTTTTCGCCAGTTTTCACGAGGTCTCCGTGCGCCTGCTCCTGCTTTTGACTCTGCTCCTCGGCGCCTGCGCCCCGCCGTCCCGGCTGTCACCGCCACCCCCGTCGCCGGTTCTCTCCAACCTGGAAATTCACCAGGATACCGAATGGCGCGGTTCCATCGTCATCGATGGCTCCGTCAAGCTCTTCAAGGGGGCGACGCTGCGCATCCATCCGGGAACGGACATCGCTTTTGTCCGCCGGGACGACGACCGCGACGGGCTCGGCGACGGCGTGCTGATCGTCGAGGGGCGCCTGCTGGCCGAGGGGACGGCCGCCGCGCCGATCCGTTTTCGCAGCGCCGAGGCCGAGCCCCAGCCCGGCGACTGGTTGGAAATCCGTGTCGATTTTTCCCGGGAAACGGTGCTCCGCCATTGCCGGATCTCCCATTCCGCCTATACCCTGCATGCCCATTTCACCAAGGGCCGGGTCGAGGATTGCGTCATCCGCCACAACATCGACGGCAGCCGCTTGGGGCAGGCCCGGTTTGTCTTCGCCCACAACCTCATCGAGCAAAACCAGGGGAAGGGGATCAACTTCCGTAACTCGACGGTGGAAATCACCCGCAACATCATCCGCCATAACGGCTCGGGGATCTTCCTCTTCGAAAACGACCGCGAGCTCGACATCCGCCACAATAATTTTTACGGCAACCTCGAAAACTTCCGCCTTGGCGATTTTTACACCGGCGACGTCCATCTGTCCGACAACTGGTGGGGAACCGGCGACCCGGAGGTGGCGGCCCAGACCATCTACGACCGCAAGCAGGATCCGGCCATCGGCACGGTGACGCTCGATTTGGCCCCGGAATGGATCGAAGGGACCGGTCCGCGCGATGCCGGCGTTTTGCGGGAAGACTGGATCCTGAAAACGGGCGGTTTCGTCGATGCGCCGGTGGTTCGGGACGGGGATGAACTTTACGTCGGCGGCTGGGACGGCACCCTTTACGCCCTCGATAGCCGGGGCGCCCTGCGCTGGCGGCGGGAATTGGGAGAGACCCTCGACGGCGGCGCGGCCCTCGACGGGAAGACCGTCTACGTCCAGACCTGGGGGCGGCGGGTCGTCGCCCTTGATCGTGACACTGGCCGGGAGCGCTGGCGCTTCGACTCTCCGCCGTCGACCGCCGACGACCATCGTCAGGGTGGCCTGGAGCGGGTCGGCGAGCTGCTCCTCGTCCCGGCCTGGAACGGCACCCTCTACGCCCTGGCGGCCGAAAGCGGCGAATTGCGCTGGGTGCTGGAAATCGGTCAGCCTCTGCGCTGCGCGCCTGCCGTGGCCGGAGATCGCCTCTATGTGGCGAGCGGCGACGGCACTCTGGCCGCCGTCGCTTTCGATGGCACCCTGCTCTGGCGGGTGCCCCATGAGAGTCCGTTGCTGGCGACCCCGGCCCTGGTGGACGGCGGCGCGCTGGTGGTGGAGCGGGACGGCCGCCTCAGCGCCTACGACGCTGACGGTAATTCGCGCTGGCGGCGGGAGTTGGGCGAGCCTTGCTATTACGCCGCGCCGCTGGCCGCCGACGGCGTCATCTACCTGGCCACCGCCGGCGGCGCCCTGTGGAAGCTCGATGCCGCCACCGGGGCGGTGATCTGGCGCCGCGCCGGACTGGGGCCAGTCTACGCTACCCCGACCCTTCATGATGGGCGGCTGCTGATCGGCGACAACGACGGTGTTCTGCACATTGTCGGTGCCGACAGCGGCGATGAGATGGGGACCTGGACAGTCGGCGGAGCGATCCAGTCTCCGCCCCTGGTGGTCGGCGATCGGGTCATCTTCGGTGCTCGCGACGGCCGGGTGCATGGGCTGCGCCTGGAACGGCCGGTAATTCCGGACGGCAGGTAGGACGATGGCATGGATGCGGTTCCCGCGTCACCGCATCCTACGGCAATTTTGGAAAGGATTCGTCATCATGCGCTACCTCATGCTTCTTGTGTTGCTGAGCCTCTGCGCCTGCGAACCGCAACGGCAGGAATCCGCCGCTCCGGTTACGGCCACCGCCGTCGTCGCTGAAATCCCCCCGCGAAGCTTCACCCCGCTGCTGAGAGAGCCCGTCGACCCCCTACTGGCCGAGGCGCCGAGCGCGGTCCTGGCATCCTGGCGGCCGTCGGGGGAGGAGCGCCCGGCGCTCTTGCTCCTCGCCAACGACCCGTTTCTGCGCCCCTTGCCGCCGGAATTGGCCGATGAGATTCTTCACCTGACGCGGGAAGGGAGTCCGACCGAACTCCGCCAGCGGGGGACGGCGCGCCGTCCCGATCCCCTGCTGCTGCCGGAAATGACCGTGACCGCCGCCTTGCGGGCCGGTTTCTTCAGTCGTCTGATCTGGGTACTCCCCCTGGCGGCGGAGGGGGAAATGAATCTCGATACCCTGCGCAGTCAGTTGCGGGAGTACGGGGCGCTGAGCGAGGAGGAAGCGGCCGCTCTGCGCCCCGAAGGGGAGGGGGTAAGCGGCACGGCACAGGGGCTGCCCCTGCGGATCGTACCCCTGTCGGCGCTGGCGGCCCCCGCCGAGCCAGTTGTGTTGCACATTGACCTGAGCTATTTCAGTCCGCTTTACAAGGGGGAGATCAAAACCCCCCTCTATCTCCTGCTCGGCCGGACCCTGCAACAGTTGCGGGCGGTGGGGATGAGGGCCGGGGCCGTGACCATTTCCCGCTCCAATCTCGACGGCGGCCTGCCCCTGGAGACGCGCTTCATCGGCGATGATCTGGCGGAACTTTTCCGTCGTCCGGAACTGCTTGACGCCCCCCTGCCCGAACTTTGGGATCAGCGCTCCCGCACCCTCTACCTGGCCAACTTCTTCCAGAAGGAGCGGATTCGCGAACTGCTGGAAGAGATGCGGCAAAAGGCACCCGAGGACGCTTCCGTGGCCTATGCCTGTTATCAGATTCTGCGCCAGTTTCGCGAGGGGAGCGCCGCTCTCGCCGAACTCGAACGGGCGGTCGTCCTCGATCCCGCCTACGCCCGGGAATATCTCGATCTCGTTCCCGTCGCCCTGGAGAAGGAGCAACTGGAGGAGGCCCTGCGCATGCTCGATCTGGCGGCTAAGGTTTTTCCCGACGATCCCTTCATCCCCCTGGATCGCGCCGGGCTGCTGCTCCAGGCGGGGCGTGGCCGGGAGAGTCGGGAGATTCTGCAACGGCTGCAAAAACTTCCCTGGTCGCCGGTCTATTATCCCGAGTTGCCCTACCGGCTGAAGGAAATGGCCGAAACCTCGGGGGATCCCGACACCCCCGGGCAATGACCCAGAATTTTCTCGGCATTTTCGCCTGGCCAAACGAAGATTTGCGTGTTTCAATGAGGCGGTTTTTTCTCTTTCGCTAGGAAGTCGTCCCATGGACCTGTCCTCTGGTCGCAAACGCCTGATTTATACACTCTTCGCCCTGTCCGGCTGCATCGCCCTGGTCTATGAGGTACTCTGGACCAAGTACCTGATTCTGACCTTCGGTGCCACCATCGAGGTGGTCAGCCTGGTGACCGCCACCTTCATGGCCGGGCTGGCCGTCGGTAGTCTCCTCCTGGGCCGTTACGCCGACCGCAACCGGCGCCTGCTGCTGGTCTACGCGCTCCTTGAAGGGGCTATCGCCCTCTTCGCCCTGACCTTTCCGCACGCCCTCGATCTGGTGGAGGCGATCTACATCCGCTCGCGCCAGGTCCTGCCCGATCAGCCCGGCTTGACGACCCTGCTGCATCTGACCCTGGCGGCGCTGCTGCTCTTGCCGCCGGCAGTCTGCATGGGCGGCACCCTGCCGATCATGTGCCGTTTTTTCGTCAAAAGACGCTTGAGCGGCGAAATCGGCAAACTCTACGCCCTCAACACCCTGGGGGCGACCCTCGGCGCTTTCGGTGCGGGCTATCTTTTGATCCCCAATCTGGGCCTGTCGTTGACGGGTTATCTCGGGGTCGCGGTCAATGGGCTTATTGCCCTTCTCGCCTGGCGGCTGGCGCGGAAAATCTGCCGGCGGGAGGAAGGAGTCGCTCTTCCCCCGGCTCCGGAGACGCCCCTGCAACCGCTGACCGGTTTCGCCTTTCTGCTGGTCAGCGTCATGCTCATCGGCGCTTACGGTCTGGCTTACGAAATCCTCTGGACACGGGTGCTGCTCCTCTTCCTCGGCAACACCAGCTACGCCTTCGCCACCATGCTCAGCGCCTATCTGGTGGGGATCGCCCTGGGCGGCGCCATCTATGCCCGCCGCATTCGTCGAACCACCAACATTCCCGCCCTCTTCGCCCTCCTTACCGTCGGCATGGGCGCCGCAGTGGCTTTGACCGTCCCTTTCTACGACCGCTTGGCCCATGTTTTTCTTGCCGCGCACGATCTGGCCGGGGAGCACTGGTGGCTTCTGACCCTCGGCTATTTTTTCATCGTCTTCGCCGTCATGTGCGTGCCGACCCTGCTTTCCGGCTCCCTGCTGCCGGCGGCGGTGGCCATGCTCGCTCCCGGCCCCGAGCAGACCGGGCGCGGCGTCGGCCTGATCGTCCTGCACAACACCCTGGGGGCGGTTCTGGGCAGCCTCCTCGCCGGTTTTGTCCTCATCCCCCAGCTCGGCATCCAGAACAGCTTTCGCCTGCTCGCCGCTCTCAATATCCTTTCCGGCCTGGCTCTCTTCGTCCGTTTTCGGGCCTGTCGCGCCGGGCGCCTGGCGGTACCGGCCCTGGCCCTGGCGGGATTCTTCGCTGTGGCGTTGCCGGCCGCCTGGAATCCGGCCTGGATGAACAGCGGCATCTATTGTTACGCGGAAAAATACCTGGAGATGGGCGGATTGGAAAAAGTTCTGAGCGAAGAGCGGATCATCGACGTCATCGAAGGGACCGACACCACCGTGGCGGTGCATGAAAGCCTGGACGGGAAGATGCGGTTTTTCACCGTGAACGGCAAGACCGACGGCGGCACCGGGCGGGATATGGGAACACAGATCCTGGTCAGCCACCTGCCCATGCTCCTTCACCCCGAGCCCCGACGGGCGCTGGTCATCGGTCTGGGGACGGGGATGTCCCTGCGCGGGCTCTCCGCCCATCCGACGGAGGCCATCGACTGCGTCGAGATTTCGCCGGAAGTGGTCAAGGCCGCGGCGTATTTCGCCGAGGCCAACGGCCGGGTGCTGAACGATCCCAAGGTGCGGTTGCTGGTCGAGGACGGGCGCAACCTGCTCCTCACCGAAAGGCACAACTACGATGTCATCGTCTCCGAGCCCTCCAATCCCTGGCAGACCGGCAATGCCAATCTCTTCACCCTCGATTTCTATCGGCTGGCGGCCCGACGGCTGGCGGCGGACGGTATTTTCTGCCAGTGGCTCGGCCTCTACGACATCACCACGGAAAATCTCCGCATCGCCTGTCGGACCTTTCTCCAGGTCTTTCCCCACGCCCTCGTTTATACCTCGGGCTCGGACCTGATTCTGGTCGGTTCGCGGCAACCGTTGGTCATGGACTACCGGCGCCTGGCGCAACGCCTGGCGGTTCCGGCCATCGCCGAGGCTCTGCGGTTGGCCCAGGTGGAAACTCCCGGAGAGCTGGTGGCCGGGCATTTCCTCTTTACCGAGGAAGTCTTGCGCGACTTCAGCGCGGGGACGGTGCTCAATACCGACGACCGGCCAATTCTCGAATATTCCGCCCGGCACAACATCGGTAAGAATACCCTCGGCCGGTTCCAGCGGGAGAACATGCAGGCCCTACGGTCGGCTGCCGGAAAGATTTTTCTTCCCCTCGACAACCTCGGGGCGGATCGCGTCGCCGTCGCCCTGGCCCTGCGTGATCTCGCCGGCGGCTACGCCAAGGTCGGCCGCAAGCAGGAGGCGGAACATTTCATGAAAATGGCCGAGGAGTTATAGGGAAGGGGTGACGCCGAGGTCTGCTCCCCCCCTTTGACAAAGGGGGGCCGGGGGGGATTTTCCTGTGGCATCAAGGGCGGTTCGATTCAGGAACCGCCCTTGCTTTTAGCGAGCTGTTTCTGGCGGATAAGGATGCGCCGCAGTTGTTCTTTCAGTTCGGGATCGTCGAGGGAGCCGAGGGCGGCTTCGATTTCCCGCCGGTCCCTATCGTCGAGTTCGATTCGGAGCCAGGCGGGCGGGGCCGGCGGGGCGGGCGGGGGGACGACCGGCGCGTTCTTCCCCTGGCGCAGGAAAAGGTCGCGGAGCACGGCGCCCCCCAGACGGTCGTTGAGGCGGCCGAGGAGCAGCGGTTTCATCAGCTGCAACTGCTGCATCCACACCGGTTGGTCGACCCGGATCTCCAGCACCCCGTCGCGAATGCGCACCGGTCGGGCGCGGGCGGCGATCTGCGGGCCGACGGTTTCGTCCCAGATCAGCCAGGTGCGGTATTCGCGGATCTTGTCCTCGAAGCCGCGGGCATGAAGAACGTCCTCGACCAGGGCGCCGATGCGGGCAGCCCGGCGCATCCGCGGGCGGCTTTCGCGGCTCACGGCCGCCGCCTGCGCTTGATGCTCCCCCCGAGCATCTGCCCGGCCAGGGCGCAGGCCAGGGTGAAGGGGACGGCTTCCCAGCCGAAGTCGTAGCTGATGCGCATGGCGAGAATGAAGGGGATGGAGATATGGATGTAGACGAACCAGCGCAGGGAGAACTTGCGGCTCGATTCGCGCAGATAGCCCAGGGGCAGGTTGGCGAAGAAGGCGAAGCAGAGCAGGTTGGTCAGATGCATGGCCTGGGCGGAAATCAAGCGCGATCCTCTCAAACCATCAGGAAGAAGGGTGGCGGACGCGGCCGTAGACGGCGGCGAGCCGGGAAAGACGTTCGGCGATTTCAGGCTTGAGCTCCTCGGGCCGGTAACGCCAGCCCCAGTTGCCGGAGGCCTCCCCCGGCGTGTTCATGCGGGCGTCGGCGCCGAGGCCGAGGAGATCCTGCATGGGGATGATGCAGAGCCGGGCGACGCCGGCCTGGGCCAGGCGGATCAGATCCCAGGGCATCTCCCGTCCGCCGTGGCCGAGGTACTCCCGCACCCGGTCGCGCTCGATCTTGGCGAGGGACTTCCACCAGCCGAGACTGGTGTCGTTGTCGTGGGTGCCGGTGTAAACGACGCAGTCGCGGATCAGGTTGTGGGGCAGATAAGGGTTGTCGGCATCGCCGCCGAAGGCGAACTGCAGAATCTTCATCCCCGGCAGGCCGAAGCCGTCGCGCAGCGCTTCCACCTCGGGGGTGATGATGCCGAGGTCCTCGGCGATCAGCGGCAGATCTTCCCCCAGCTCCCGGCGCAGCCGGTTGAAGAGCGCCGTCCCCGGCACCGGTTCCCAGCTTCCGTTGACGGCGGTCGGCTCCTCGGCGGGAATCGTCCAGCTGGCTTCGAAACCGCGAAAGTGGTCGATGCGCACCAGGTCGGTGAGGGCGAGATTGGCCCGGAAACGGCGCAGCCACCAGGCGAAATCGTCCTCGGCCATCCGCTCCCAGCGATAGAGGGGATTGCCCCAGCGCTGGCCGGTCTTGCTGAAATAGTCGGGGGGCACGCCGGCGACGACCGTCGGTAGCCCCGTTTCGTCGAGATGGAAAAGTTCGGGATTAGCCCAGACGTCGGCGGAATCGAAGGCGACGAAGATGGGGATGTCGCCGATCAGGCCGACCCCCTTGCGGTTGGCGTAGTCCTTGAGGATGTGCCACTGCTCGAAAAAGACGAACTGGGCATATTTGTGCACATGGATCGCCTCGGCCAGCTCCGTCCCCCAATGGTGCAGGGCGCTCTCCTCGCGGCGGCGGATCCCTTCCGGCCAGCGGTTCCAGGACTGGTCCTTGAACTGGCGGCGCAGGGCCTGGAAGATGGCGTGATCGTTGAGCCAGAAGGCTTGGTCGAGACAGAAGCGGTCGAAGGCGTCCCGTCGGGGCCTCGGGGCCTCGGCGGCGAAGTGCCGGGCGGCCTTGCGCAGCAGGCGCTCCTTGAGCCCCTGGACGAAGCCGAAATGGGCGACTCCTTCGGCCATGGCGATGCCGCCGATGTCGGCTGGCTCCAGCTCGCCGCACTCCACCAGCCGTTCCAGGCTGATCAGCAGGGGATTGCCGGCGAAGGCGGAGTAGGCGCTGTAGGGGGAATGGCCGTAACCGGTCGGTCCCAGGGGCAGGATCTGCCACCAGCTCTGCCCGGCGGCGGCGAGAAAATCGACAAAGGCGAAGGCTTCGCCCCCGAGGTCGCCGAGACCGAAGCGGCCGGGCAGGGAGGTGGGATGAAGCAGGACGCCGCTGGAACGGGGAATGGGCATGGCCGGGACTCGTGATGGAAGAGGAACGCGTGAGGGGTGAAAAGTGAAGGGTGAGGGGGAAAGGTTTTCTCCTCACCCCTCACTCATCACGAACGTTCTTTCAGGCTCAGCTTGCAGTGGACGCACTGGCTGCCCCAGGAGGTGGAGAGCCCCTTCATGTGAAAGCGGTTGCCGCAGCGCGGACAGAGGCTGAAGCTGACCATCACCCCGCCGATGGAGGCGAGGATCAGCCAGAAGATGCCGACGCCGATGGCCAGCCCGTCGCCGCCGATCTTCAGGGCGATCCAGATAACCGGGATGTAGCTGAAAAAGACCGACCAGAGGAACTTCCGGCGCAGGCGGATGCCGGCCAACCGTTCATAGAATTCCTGGGGAGTAAATTCCGCCATGCCGACCTCCTGGGTGAGTTTTTCGAGTGGCTCATGATACCTTTCGCATCCCCCGCGGTCAACGCCAATCTCCGCGTTTTCTTGAGGCTTTGGCCATCTCGCCGATTGACGGAGCGACCCGGCTTGTTGTACTATTCCACGCTGCACGGGCTGCCTAGCGGCCCGCTTTTTGTTTGTCCCGACCGATTCCCCACTGTTCACGGAGTATGTTTTGCCCAAATACAATCAGCAGGAAGTCGATTGCCGTCGCACCTTCGGCATCATCAGTCACCCCGACGCGGGGAAAACCACCCTCACGGAAAAGCTGCTCCTTTTCGGCGGCGCCATCCAGATGGCCGGCGCGGTCAAGGCGCGCAAGGCCGCCCGTCATGCTACCAGCGACTGGATGGCGATGGAGCAGGAGCGCGGCATCTCTGTCACCAGTTCGGTGATGAAGTTTAACTATCGCGATTACGAGGTCAACCTGCTCGACACCCCCGGTCATCAGGATTTCTCCGAGGATACCTACCGGGTGCTCACCGCCGTCGATTCGGCGCTGATGGTCATCGACAGCGCCAAGGGGGTCGAAACCCAGACCCGCAAGCTGATGGAAGTCTGCCGCATGCGCAACACCCCCATCATCACCTTCATCAACAAGCTCGACCGCGAAGGGCGCGAGCCCCTCGACCTGCTCGCCGATATCGAGGAAACCCTGCAAGTGGAGTGCGCGCCCCTCTCCTGGCCCATCGGCATGGGCAAGCGCTTCAAGGGAACCTACAACCTCTACCGCAAGGAGTTGCTCCTCTTCACCCCCGGGCAGGAAACCCGTAGCAGCGACCTTTTGCGCATCACCGACCTGAACGATCCCCAGTTGGATCAGCTGCTCGGCAGCCAAGCCGACGAGCTGCGTCACGACATCGAGTTGCTCGAAGGGGCGGCCAATCCCTTCGAACTGGAAGAATACCTGAAGGGCAACCAGACCCCGGTCTTTTTCGGCAGCGCCATCAACAACTTTGGCGTGCGCGAGCTGCTCGACGCCTTCGTCGAACTGGCCCCCGGTCCCAGCGCCCGGCAGACCACGACCCGCGAGGTCTCCCCCTACGAAGAGGCCTTTTCCGGTTTCGTCTTCAAAATCCAGGCGAACATGGACCCCATGCACCGCGACCGCATCGCCTTCATGCGCATCTGCTCCGGCAAGTTCACCCGGGGGATGAAGATGCGCCACCATCGCATCGGCAAGGACATCAACGTCTCCAACGCCACCATCTTCATGGCCCAGGACCGCAGCAACGTCGAGGAGGCCTACCCCGGCGACATCATCGGCGTGCACAACCACGGCACCATCAAGATCGGCGACACCTTCACCGACAAGGAACCCCTCAAGTTCACCGGTATCCCCAGCTTCGCTCCGGAACATTTCCGCCGGGTCCGGCTGAAGAATCCGCTCAAGGTCAAGCAACTGGAAAAAGGGCTGGCGCAGCTCGCCGAGGAAGGGGCGGTGCAGCTTTTCCGTCCGCTGATCTCCTCCGACTACATCCTCGGCGCCGTCGGTGTTCTCCAGTTCGACGTCATCGTTTCGCGGCTCAAGAACGAATACGGCGTCGATGCCGTCTACGAAGGGATCGAATACGCCACCGCCCGCTGGATCGAATGCGCCGACAAGAAGAAGTTGGCCGACTTCGAGAAGAAGAACCAGGGCAGCCTGGCCCTCGACGCCGAGGGCAATCTCGCCTATCTCGCCTCCAGCGAATGGCGCCTGGGCCACGTCGCCGAACAGTGGCCGGAAGTCAAGTTCCACAAGACGCGGGAGCATAATTGAGAAAGAGAAAAGCGGCCTCGCGCCCGCTCCTTGCAGTCGCTAGAGCTCGCGGAGAACACAGAGAAACCCCAAAAAAGGTTTTCAAAGATTTTCTCTGCGTCCTCTGCGTGCTCAAGTGAGCGGAGCGAACGGGCGCGAGACCGCTTTTGAATGTCTTGTTTTATCGAAAGGAGCCGGCTTATGACGACGACATCCCTGCCTCGTACTCGCATCAAGGACGCCCTGGCCGCCGAGCGGGAGATTGCCGAAATCTGCGTCAAGGGCTGGGTACGCACGGTGCGCCGGAGCAAGGAGGTGGCTTTTCTCGCTCTCAACGACGGCTCTTGCTTCGCCTCCATCCAGATCGTGCTGGAGCCAACCATGGCCGGTTTCGAAGAGGTCGCCCGCCTTGGCACCGGCGCCTGCGTCGCTGTCGTCGGCACGCTGGTGCCGTCACCGGCGTCCGGCCAGCGCTGGGAGGTGAAGGCGGCGCGGGTCGAGATCCTCGGCGATGCCGATGAAG
>CALJLX010000193.1 GCA_937982495.1 uncultured Desulfuromonas sp. | reverse complement strand
CCGTCGCTCTTCTTGATGCGGAAGAGGTAGCGGGCTTCGGTGAACTCCACCAGGCCGGCGACCGCGACCATGACGATGGCGGCGAGGATGGTCTTCGGCAGATCGTGAAAGAGATGGGTGAAGCGAAAGAGGATAATGCCGATGAGCAGCGCCGTGACCGCTCCGGCCAAGGGGGTGCGGGCGCCGGCCTGGTGGTTGACGGCGGTGCGGGAAAAGCCGCCGGTGACGGGATAGCCGGAAAAACAGGCGGCGGCGAGATTGGCGGCGCCGAGCCCGAGCAGTTCGCGGTTGGGGTGGATATGATATTTCTCCCGGTCGGCGATAAGTCCGGCGACGGCGTAGGATTCCAGGTAGCCGATGAGGGCGATGGTCAGCGCCGCCGGCAGCAGGGCCTCGAGCTGGTCCAGGTTAAAGGGGGGGAGAACGAAGGGAGGCAGTCCCCGGGGAAGATCCCCGACAGTGCGCACGCCGTTCTGATCGAGACCCAGCCCATTGGTGAGTAGGATGGCGAGGACGACCACCAGCAGTGGCGCGGGCAGGCGCGGGACAAAACGGCGGAAAAGCAGCAGCACGGCGATAGCGGCCAGCCCCAGCAGGGCGGTCGGCGGATGGAGTTGTCCCAGGTTGCGCAGCAGGGTCAGGCCCTGTTCCAGCGCCGATTCGCCGCCGCCGGCAATGCCGAGCAGGCTGCCGGCCTGGCTGAGGCCGATGAGCAGGGCCGCCGCCGAGGTGAAGCCGCCGATCGCCGCCCGCGAGAGAAAGTTGACCAGAAAGCCGGCGCGGAGCAGGCCGAGAGCCAGTTGCAACAGCCCGGTCAAGAGCGCCAGCTGCAGGGCCGCCGCGAGATATTCCGGACCGCCCGGGGCCGCCAGCTTGGAGCAGGCGACATGCACCAGCAGCGAGACGATGGCCACCGGCCCCACCGCCAGCTGCCGCGAGGAGCCTAACAGGGCGTAGGCAAGAAGGGGAACGGTGGCGGCGTAGAGACCGACGATGGGGGGGAGCCCGGCGAGCAGGGCGTAGGCCATGCCCTGGGGTGCGAGCACCACCGCCACCACCGCGCCCGCCGCCAGGTCCCGGGATAGGTCGACCGGGCGGTAGGCGCGCAGCCATTCAGGCAGATACGGGGATGGGGAAAAACGCATCGGGATCGCGCCGAATCGTCAGGGCCCGGCCCATTCCAGCACCGCGAGCAGGGCGACGAGGACGACGGCCAGGGGGACGATGACCCGCCAGTGGTTCACCTTGAATAATTCGGGGAAGGTCAGGGGGCCGAAATCCCCCTTGGGCAGCATGACCCGGGAAACCCAGGGGAAAGCGTGGGCGTAGAGGCCGGCGCCGATGAGGATGCCCGCCAGCCCGCCGATCAGGGCGTCGAGTTTGCCCTGGGCGACGGCGGCGGCGATGGTGCCGGGGCAGTAGCCGAGCACGGCGAAGCCGACGCCGAAGATCAGTCCGCCGACCAGGGTCATCCCCAGGGAGCCGGGTTTGGGATGCAGCTGGGCCAGGCCCAGGTCCCGCAGCAGATGGACGCCGATCATGCCGGTGACCATGGCGGTGACCATGATCTTGATGACGGTGAAGTCCTGAAAAAGCAGTTGGCCGACGATCACGTCGTATTCGGTGACGTTCCCCTTCTGCAGCAGAAAGCCGAAGAGAAAACCGATGCCCAGACCGGCGGCCAGCTGCAGGGGCTTGTTGCCGTGGATGGTTGTCAGCATGGCTTATCCCCCGTAGAGCAGAAAGGCGACGGCGGCGCCGCCGGCGAAGAAGGCGCAAACCGCCAGCCAGCCGCTCACCGCCAGCTGCAGGGTGCCGCTGATGCCGTGGCCGCTGGTGCAGCCTCCGGCCCAGCGGGCGCCGAAGCCGAGGAAGATGCCGCCGATCAGGGCGGTGACAAGGCGGATTACGGGATTCCCACCGAAGGCGGCGGCCCAGCGGGAAGGCACCCACTCCAGGTGCAGTTCCCCGGACAGTGCCGCCGAGGTGAAGGAACCGAGGACGATGCCCAGAACCAGCATCCATTCCCAGTCGATTTCCGGAACGAACTGGCGGTAGTAGGGCATCTCCCGCACCTGGCGGCCCCGGTACATCTCCTCGAGCATGCCGCTGGTGCGGGCGAAGGCGCTGGAGCAGCCGATGGGTTTGTCGGAGAGGACGAAGGCCGCGCAGGAAACCAGGCCGATGCCGAGACCGACGACATAGGGCGACCACTCCGCCATGGCTAAAAAAGAGAGCATGGCGTCCCCCTACTTGCCGAGGAAGCGCGGCCCGTGCGGGACCACGCAGAGCGGGCATTCGGGGGCGAACCCGGCGGCGTTGAAGCCGGTCATACCGCCCGCCACGTTCCACACCCGGGAGAAACCCTGGCGCTTGAGCAGGCTGGCGGCGAGGCTCGAACGGTGGCCGGTGCTGCACACCAGGGCGATATCGCGGCTGGGGTCGAGCTCCCGGTGGCGGGTACGCAGTTCCGGAGCCGGAATATGCAGCGCTCCCTCCACATGGACCGCGCCGAATTCCCCCGCCGAGCGGACATCCACCAAGGTCAAGCCGTCGCCGCAAGTGATGCGCTGCTGGAGTTCCGGCGCCGAAAGCAGGGGCACATGGTCGGAGGCGAAGCCGGCCTTGGCCCATTCGAACATGCCCCCTTCGAGATAGCCGACGACCTGATCGACGCCGACCCGGCGCAGCAACACCGCCGCCTCGGCGGCCTCGGCGCCGTCGTTCGTCACCAGCAGGATTTTCCGGTCGGGGGGCAGCACCCAACCGGCGAAGGTCGAGAAGTTGCCGCCCATGTCGATGTGGTAGGCGCCCGGCACATGCTGGCCGCTGAAGGCGGTATAACCGCGGATGTCGAGGGCCAGTATACCTTCCTCGGCCATCTTCTCGCGGAAGTGTTTGGGGGCCAGCGGCTCGGGCGTCGGCAGGGTCCGAACCAGGGCCGGCCCCCGGCGGTTGATGTCGCTGCAGCGGGAAAAATGGTCGGGCGCGGCGGGCATGTCGGTGGTCAGCGAAGCGATGAACTTGTCCCGGTCGGCGATATTCAGGGCGCCGTTGTAGAGTTTTTCGTAGCCGAGAGTGCTGGCGCGCTTGGCCCCCATCGCTCGGCCGCAGAGGGAACCGGCGCCGTGGGCGGGATAGACCTCGCAGAAGGGGGGCAGGGCCAGCAGCTTCTCGTGCAGGGAGCCGTAAAGCTTGCCCGCCAGTTCCAGGGCGATGCCGGGGAAGAGATCGGGGCGGCCGACGTCGCCGACGAAGAGGGTGTCGCCGCAGAAGATCGAGACCGCTTCCGCTCCCCGGGCGCGGTCGCGCACCACGTAGGTGATGTGCTCGGGGGTGTGGCCGGGGGTCTCCAGCACGCGGATTTCCAGATCCTCGATGCGGAAGCTGTCCCCCTCGGCCACCGCCTGGTGGGGAAAGACGCAGTTGGCCGACTTGGGCATGACGATCGTCGCGCCCGTCGCCTCGGCCAGATCGAGATGCCCCGAGACGAAGTCGGCGTGCAAGTGGGTTTGCAGGATGTGGGTGATTTTCATGCCCATGGAGGCGGCCGACTCCAGGTAGATGCCGACATCGCGGCGGGGGTCAATGATGGCGCAGGTCGCGGCGCCGCCGAGCAGATAGGAACTGTGGGCCAGTCCGGGAACGAAAAATTGTTGAACGAACACGATGAATCCTCCTTGTTCAGTTAGGGATCAGAATTTCAAGATGCCTGTAAGTATGCCATTAAATTCCCTTTTGGCAATGTCGTGGGGCATTGGCGGAGCCGGTTGGCGGATAATTCCTTGTCGGGAAAGACGATCCGGGGCAGGATGGACAAAGGATCCGGAACGCGCCTGTGGGAGCGGATGTCGCCGGGGTCGGAATCAGCCAAAACGAGGTGATTGTATGTCAGGGGAAAGGCCGGATGAAGGGCCGGAGGCGGGGATCGAGATTCCTTTCGCGCGCATCGAGCCCGAGACGTTGCGGAGGATGATCGAGGAGTTCGTCACCCGCGACGGCGCTGATTGGGCCGAAGCGGGCTGCGCCCTGGAGGACAAGGTGCGGCAGGTGCTGCGGCAACTGCGGGACAGGCAGGTGAGGGTCGTGTATGACCAGCGGACCCAGACGGCGAATCTTGTCCCCCGTCGCTGAAAGTCGAGGAAGCGATGAACGAAAAAACCTATTGGTTCGATGCGCACGTCGCCCGGCGGGTGCTGGACGCCCTGGCGCGTGGGGCGGCAACTGTCGATATTTCCGTCGATCTGAACCGCACTGTCGCGACCTTCGCCCTGGCCGAAGATAGCCTGTTGCTGGACGCGGACCAACGATTGACCGGCGAGGAGTTGCGGCGGATCGCGCGCAAGGAGCAGCGAATTTTCGTCCTGGAAAAGGGGGAATTGGCAGTGCTGGAAGCGCGGGACGGGGGCTATTGCAAGCTCGTTCCGACGGACCGGGCGCCCCTGCTGGAAATCAGCGGCGTGAAGATGCATATCGCCAAGGGCATCAACCCCTTCGACAGCGCCGGGAAGATGGCGGCGCAGGTGGTCAAGCCCGGCGCTCGGGTGCTGGATACCTGTTCCGGGCTCGGTTACGCGGCCTCGGCGGCCCTGCGGCTCGGGGCGCAGCAGGTGGTTTCGGTCGAACTGAGCGCCGCGGTCATCGAACTGCGGCGGAGAAATCCCTGGTCCCAGGAGATTTACCATCCTTCCCTCACCTTGGTCCAGGCCGACATCGGCGACTACATCGGCGGGCTCGCGACGGAATCCTTCGACGCCATCATCCATGATCCGCCCCGTTTCTCCCTCGCCGGCGAGCTCTACGGTGAACACTTCTACCGGGAGCTTTACCGGGTGTTGAAACGGCGCGGCGCCCTCTTCCACTACACCGGCAATCCCTACAAGGTCAAACGCGGCGACAGTTTCATGGAGCAGGCCGGAAAAAGGCTCGGCGCCGCCGGCTTCGGCAAGGTGGTGAAGGTCGCCGAACTCATGGGTCTGCGGGCCGTTAAATAACTGAACAGCGAAAGGCCGCCCACCCCGGCGTCATCGCTCGCTTTCGTTCTCCTTGAGCCCCGGCGGAACGAAGGGGCCGACCAGTTGGCTGAAGCGCTGGGGTATCGGGGTCTCGAAATGCAGGCGAACGCCGCTCACGGGATGGGTGAAGTCGAGGGACCAGGCGTGCAGCGCCAGATGGGCATGGGCCGGGCGGTCTTGCGCGTACTTTCTGTCGCCGACCAGCGGATGTCCCTGTTCCGCGAAGTGGACGCGAATCTGATGTTTGCGGCCGGTGAGCAGGTGGACTTGCAGCAGGCTGAGGCCGCTGCGCTCTTTCACCAGGGTGTAGGCCGTGTGCGACAGCTTGCCCTGGCTCGGGTCGGAGGTGGAATAGACCGCGAAGGCGGCGTTTTCGGCGAGATAGCTGCTGATGGTCCCCCGTGGCGGGTTGACCTGGCCAAAGACCACGGCCAGATAGAGTTTGCTGGTGTCGTCCCAATTATCTTGCAGGGCCCGCTTGGCCGGCTCGCTCTTGGCGAAGAGCAGGATGCCGGAGGTGTCGCGGTCGAGGCGATGGACGATATAGACCCGGTTGCGGGACTTCGGGTTGCCCTTGCGGACGTAATCGTTAAGGAGCGAATGCGCGGTGCGGGATTTGTCCCGCTCGGTCCCCATGGTCAAAAGGCCGCAGGGTTTATCCACCACGAGAATGTCTCCATCCTCGTAAAGCAGCGTCACCCCTTTGGGCCGATGCTTCGGGGCCGGAAGCCCCGAACCTGTCTGTTTCCGACCGCTCACGACATCAGCCCCTGGGCCAGGCACCACTGCTTGAGCAGCGCCTCCATTTGCTGCATTTCGAAGATCCGCCAGTTATCCAGCAAATGCCTGCGGCGCAGCAGATCCTTGGCCTCGCGGAAGGCGCCGGGGCGATTGAAGAACCCCTCGACCCGCGCCAGTTCCCCCGGGCAGTTGTCGCGGATGAACTCCAGCACCAGCGGTTTTCCCGGGTCGAGTTCTTGCCGGTGCGGGATGCTCAGGTAGTCGGGGTCGCTTTCCGCCCCGGCCGGAGATTCGTCGAACCCCGCCTTGAGCGAAGCGAGAAAGACCTTGCCGCTGGGCCGGTGCACCAGGGCCCGGCGCTCGCCGAGGGGGGCGTCGCTGATAAAATGAAAGGCATCGTCGATGGCATCGTAGGACATGCGGGCTCCGTGGGGCGCTTTAGCAAAAGAGAATTTACTCCGTCCGGTTTTTCGACAGCAGCCAGTAGGTGATGCCGAGAGCCAGAACCACCGCCGCGATGCCGAGAACGTAATCGGAGCCGATTTTTTCCAGGTCGAGAACGATGACCTTCCGGGCGATGGCCATGAGCGCCGTGGCCACTACCAGCCGGATGGGAACGATGTTGGTGCCGAGATAGAGGCGGATGTTGATGAAGATTTCGATGGCGATCAATACCGCCATGAAGGCGCCGAAGGTGGCGAAGATGTCGTTGATGTTGAGCAGCAGAAAGGGCGGGCTGAGCAGCCGCTGGTAGAGGACGTAGATCACGTCGCCGATCCCCCAGATGATGACCAGCACCATGAGCACGGCCAGCACCCGGACGGCGGCGCGGATGATCCGGTGCAGGACGCGGATCAGGGGATCTTCGTGCTGCTCCGGTAGCTCTTCGTGGATGGCCTCGCGATGATCTTCGTGCTCCATTTTCATCGTCGTCCCTCATCGGCCTGTTCGCGCACCTTGCCCACCGGCGCCAGGTAAATGGTGAACTCGTCGTCGCCGTCGACCCCGAGCAGGTCGTCGGCCAGTTGCTGGTCGTAGGCGGCGATAGCGCAGGTGCCGGCGCCGACGGCCTCGCAGGCGAGATAAAGATTCTGGCAGAGAT
>CALJLX010000192.1 GCA_937982495.1 uncultured Desulfuromonas sp. | reverse complement strand
GAGATGGTGATTCGTGACTGGAGTTCAGACGTGTGCTCTTCCGATCTTTCAGGCCCGCCGGGTGCCCGGACACAGCCGGGCGCGGACGGTCTTTCCCGAACTCGGCGCGGTGCCGGTGCAGACCGCCGGGCTGACCTTCACCCTGCCGCTCCTCGCCGAAGCGCGGCGCCTCGGCGTCCGTTTCGCCGAGGGGCTGATGGCGGCGCGCCTGGCTCGCGACGGGGAGCGGGTGGCCGGCGCGCTGGCGTTTGATCGTTCCGGACGTCCGCTGGCCCTGCGGGCGCGGGCGACGATCCTGGCGACAGGCGGAGGTGGGCGCCTTTACGCCGGCAGCAACAATACCCGCGACATCACCGGCGACGGCTACGCCCTCGCCCTGGAAGCCGGTGCGGCGCTGCGCGACATGGAATTCATCCAGTTCCATCCGGCCATGGGGTTGACGCCGGCACGGATCATTCTCCCCACCACCCTCTTCGGCGATGGCGCGGTGCTGCGCAACCGCTACGGCGAGCATTTTCTCCTCGATTCCGTCAGCGGCGGCGAACCGGTCGCCGGACGGGACGAGATGAGTCGGGCCATCGATCGCGAGCTGCGTGCCGGAAAAGGTGTCGGCGAGGGGGTCTATCTCGATCTCTCCCAGGTTCCCTCCGACCTGACGGCGACACGCTACGCCCCTCTCTGGGATCTGCTGCGCCGACGGGGGTGCGACCCGGCGCGGAACATGCCGACGGTTGGTTTGGCGGTGCATTTCTTCATGGGTGGAATGGTCATCGACCCCCATGGCGGGAGCACCGTCCCCGGTCTCTACGGCGCCGGTGAGGTCTGCGGCGGAGTCCATGGCGCCAACCGTTTGGGCGGTAACGCCCTGCTGGAGGCGATCGTCTTCGGCCGTCGCGCCGGCGTCCGTGCCGCCGCCGAGCGCACGGCGTGCTCGGGGATCTTCGACTCGCCTCCGGCCGGGACGGACTCCTGGACCGTGGAAGAGCTGACCGGGCTGCGCGATGCCCTGCGGCAGCTGCTTTGGCGCCATGCCGGGGTGGTCCGTTCCGCCGAAGGCCTCGCCACCGGACTGGTTCAATGGCGAGAGCTTGAAGGGACGTATCGCTCCTGGCGCCTGGCCGAGCCCGCCCCCTTTTTTCTGGAGACCGGTTTAATGCTGCGCAGCGCCCGCTGCATCCTCCTCGCCGCCCAGGCCCGACGGGAGAGTCGCGGGGCGCATTGCCGCGAGGATTACCCGATGCTCGATGACGAGTGGCGCGGGCATCTGCGGATCGAGTCGGGCGTTGGCGGGGATGAGCCCAGCGTGCGTTTCGTACCGCAAGAGCTTCCTGAATGATCGACCCTCTGCTGATTCTGGCCTGGCTCTGGCTGTTGTGGTGCGCCGGTCATTCCCTTCTCGCCGCCACCGCCGTCAAGGAGCGGCTAGGCGGCCTTTTCCCCTTTGCTCCTTCCTGCTATCGCCTGGCCTACAACCTGCTGGCACTTCTTTCCCTAGCGCCGATCCTCTGGTGGGAGGCGCGTATCGGCGGGGCCAAGGTGCTGATCTGGGCGGGGCTCTGGGAGGTCCCGCGGCTACTTTTCTGGGGAATCGCGCTGGGACTGGCCTGGGGCGGGGCACGCTCCTACGGGCTCCGGTCTTTTCTCGGTCTCGATTGCCGGCGCCGGCAAGGGCAGGAAAGCCCGCTTTCCTTACGCTGCGACGGGGTGCTGGCCTGGACCCGCCATCCCTGGTATCTGGCCGGTCTGCTCATTCTCTGGGGGCGGGATCTTTCGGTGCCCCAGCTGCTGACGGCGGGGCTGCTCTCCCTTTACCTGGTTTTCGGGGCCTTCTGGGAGGAACGCCGGCTGCTCGCGCTCTTCGGCGAGGCCTATGAAGAATATCGCCGGCGGGTGCCGATGTTCATTCCCTGGCGTTGGCCGTTGGCCCGGCGGCATGGGGCTGGGCCAGGAAATCACGCATGAATCGGGGAATCCCCCTTGCCGCTCGCTTTTTTCTTCTATAAGATAATTTCTCGTTTTTCCTCTTCGTTTTTGGCCGTCTTTGCCCCGGAGATTTCAGGTTGACTTACGACAGCCGCACCGAACAACGCTTGATCAATGAAATCATGGAGTTGCTCGTGACCCACTACGGTGGGGGGATGAGCGAGACGGAGCTCGATCTGTCTATCGACAGCCTCCAACGGGCGCTTCGGGTCGCCGGCGACTCCCATGCCGGGGTTCTGCGTAAATCGGGGGAACCCTATTTTTTCCATCCCCTGCGGGTGGCGCATCTGGCCGCCCGGCACTGGATGGATTTCGCCTCGGTCATGGCGGCCATCCTCCATGACGTGGTCGAGGATACTCCGGTGACCCTCTCCGAGATCGAGGCGGACTTCGGTCCCGAGGTCGCCCTGCTGGTCAACGGATTGACCAAGGCCGCCGACGACAACGTCAGCCGGGAAATCCTCAAGGCCGAGACCTACCGCAAGCAGTTGCTGGTGGCGATCGAGGATGTGCGGGTGCTTTGCCTGAAATTCTGGGACCGCATCGACAATCTGCAAACCATCGGTGCCCTGAAACCCGAAAAGCAGAGCCTGATCGCCGAGGAGACCCGTTCGGTCTATGTCCCTCTTGCCAGCCATCTGGGGATGGGGCATGTCGCCTCGGAGTTGGATGCCCTGTCGCTGAAGATTCTCTATCCCCGGCGGGCGGCGGGTTATGAACAGAATCTGGAAGAGCTGCGGCGGCACATGGAGGCGCCCTTGCGCAAGATCCGGGCGGAAATCAACAAAGAGTTCGAGCACCGCAAGATTCCGGTCCTGCTCAAGGATCGCTGGCGCCCCTTTTCCATTGCCGCCGCGAAAAATATGGGTCGCGGGTTTTCCACCCTCTATACCCTGGAACTTCAGGTCGATCGGACCATGGAAGCCTACCTGGCGCTTGGCCTTTTGCATGGGCTGTTCCATCCCATTCCCGGCAAGCTGCGCGACCATCTTAACGTCATGTCCCAGTTCGGCTATCAGGCGCTCAAGACCACGGTCCAGGCCGGCGAATACCGGATGCGGGTGGAGATCACCACGCGCAAGCTGGCGCGGTTCAACGAGGCGGGTGTGCTGGCGCCGGGCTTCGAGTTCCGGCGGGCCAATTTCGAGGGGCTGATGCGCTCTTTGCTGGAAGGGGAGTCGGCTTTCGACACGCAGAGCCTGCGGCTGGCCTCGGCCTCCATTCAGGTTTACACCCCGTTGGGCGATACCCGGACCCTGCCGGAAGGGAGCAGCGCCCTCGACCTGGCCTTCGATATCCACGAAGAACTGGGGCTCAGGGCCATGCGTGCCCGCATCAACGGTCAGACCCGCCCTCTGAAGTCCCGCCTGATGGATGGCGATCAGGTCGGTATCGAGCAGAGCGAGGTTCCCCAGGTGCTGCCCAAATGGCTGGAATGGGCCGTCACTCCCCGCGCCCGCAACGCCATTCGCCGTTACTTGCGCTCCAAGGTCTGATCCGACGCCGGCTTCCGAGTCGGCGTTTCTATTTTCCCGTCCTCCGCTTCTTTCTTTTGTGCAAAGGTTCGGATTATGCGACTTTTTCTCTCCCTGGGCTTATTCTGTATGCTGGTTTCTCTCTTCTCCCCGGCCTGGGCGGGCCAAGCCAACATGTTCGTCTATCATCGCTTCGGCGATGCCCGCTACCCCTCCACCAACATCGCCGTCGAGGTCTTCGCCAAGCAGCTGGAATTGTTGCGGACAAAGGAATACACCGTGCTTCCCCTGGGGGATGTGGCGGAGCGGCTTGCCCAAGGGAAGCCGCTGCCGGAACGGTGCGCGGTGCTCACGGTGGACGACGGCTACGAGAGTTTTTTGACCGGTGCCATGCCGCTGCTGCGCCGTTACGGCTACCCGGTCAGTCTCTTCGTCAGCACCGATGCGGTGGGAGCGCCCGGATATCTCAGCTGGGATCAGTTGCGGGCCTTGCGCGACGAAGGAGTGGAAATCGGGAATCACAGCGCCTCTCACCCCTATTTGCTCGATCGGCAAAAAGGGGAGGATGAGGCCGCCTGGCGGGTACGCATCCGGGCGGATATCGAACGGGCGAGCGCGGCCTTGCGGCGGGAGTTGGGGGGGATGAGTCGGGTTTTCGCCTATCCCTATGGGGAATATTCCCCGGAAGTGGCCAAGCTGGTCAGGGAGCTGGGTTTTGCCGGAGCCATGGCACAGCATTCGGGCGTGGTCGCGGGGGAGTCCGATCTCTTCGCGCTCCCCCGCTTTCCCATGGGCGGTTCCTATGCCACCTTTGTCGAGTTTCGCGACAAGCTGGCCATGCGGCCGCTGAAGCTGAAAGTGCTGAGCCCCGCCGGTCCGGTGATCGCGGGGAAAAATCCCCCGGAGCTGCTGGTCGAAATCAGCGATGGCGAGGCGGATCTGAAGGGCTTGCGCTGCTTTGTCGGTGGTCAGCAAGGGGGGATTGTGGAACCGGTTGCGGGTTATCCCGGGCGTTATCGCGTCGCCGCGACTGCTCCCCTGGAGGGGCGCCGGGGCCGTTACACCCTGACAGCGCCAGGGCGTAACGGTGGCTGGCATTGGTTTACTCAGTTATGGGTCCAGCCGCGACCCTGACCAGCGGGAGCTGCCTTGCGCCGAGGAGAAGAGCCCGGCGGTCATGATCGCTGTTTCCGTAGGCTCCGCTTCCGGCCGGAAGATCACCGAGGTCAGGCGCTGCAGCCGGTTGCTGCGGATGACCGACTTGATCTTGCGCACGTACGCCTGTCCCTGCTCCGAATAGCGTGAGAGCCCTTCGGCGAGGTCTTCGCCGCGCAGGGGTTTTCCCTCGGCCCGCATCTCCTCCCGCAGTTCCCGCAGGGTTTGATAAGCCCGGTGGGTGTTGATGTTTTTCATGTAAGAGGAGACAGACTCGTAGATCGAGGCGAAAGAGCGGACCTCGTGGGTGCGCCCTGACTGCCGTTTACGGGGGACGATCCCGGTGCCGGAGATGAAGGTCCATTCCCCGAAAAGATTGTTGCCGAGACGGGCGAA
The DNA here is from genome assembly GCA_937982495.1 of uncultured Desulfuromonas sp. Classification (GTDB taxonomy): domain Bacteria; phylum Desulfobacterota; class Desulfuromonadia; order Desulfuromonadales; family Trichloromonadaceae; genus Trichloromonas. The sequence continues at coordinate 1,138 of CALJLX010000192.1, read as the reverse complement.
ACGCGAAGTCCCGTAGGCCGATTCGGTGGCCGCCTGGGCCAGGACCAGGGATGCCGGCAAGGTGTCGACCCGGCTGAGCAGGGTTCGGCGGGCCCGTTCGTTGCTTAAAGGATCGGCATCCACTTTGTATTCGTCGGCGATGGCGGTCAACTGGGCGCGTTCCCCTACGGAGAGGGTCTGCCCCTGGTCATAGCGTTCCAGAAGGGTCTCCAGAGAGTCTTTCTGAACGCGGATTTCCTCGTTGACCCGCAGAACCACGGGGAGCAGAGAGAGGAAAAATACGGCTTTTTTCCGGTCGACCTGGGAAATGCGGTTAAGATCATCGGGGAGCCCTTCGAGAAAGATCGAGGGGATTCCTTCGTCCAGCGTGCTCCATTCGTAGTTGTGACGGGAGAAAAGGGCTTCCAGTTCGATATGGCTCGACGGCCGGTCGCTCAGGATGGGCTGAGGGCGGGCTCCTTCTGGTGGCGGGGCTAAGGCGCTGCCGGAGATCAAGGGGATGAAAAGCAGGGCCAGGGAGAGTTTCTTCATCAATTTTCTCATGGCTGTCGTAAACTCCTTCCAGTCATGGCGAAACGGCTATGCCTGAATTTTGAAAGCTGCGCAACCTAGCATGAAATCGACAAAATTTCAACCTCTGCGGCGCAGCCCGGGGAAATACTGGTTTTTGTCGGGGATTTCCAGGAAATAAGTGGTGGGCGCCGGTGACGGCGACGGGGCAGGTTGACGGCGGGCAATAAAAGACCCCGTGTACGGAGGGGGGGAGTACACGGGGTCACCCCTCGACCCCCGAAGAGGTCGAAGTTGCTGAGAATGATATAGCCGAACCGCCCAGAGATCAAGTGAAAAAAATGAGGGAAAATCTGCTTCCGGGAACAGCGGCTATGGCGTTCGGCAAATTCCCCCCTTGGTTGTCCGCCTCTTTAGGTGCTTGAGATTCTTTGGTGCCTGTGGTAAAAGGTTTCGTCATTAGAAAGTCCTCTTGATTCACTCATGGATGGTGGTGCATGGAAACGATCAAGACCGCTAGTTTCGAATATCTGATCAGTTTGGCCAAAGAACAGCCGGAGGGGGGGTATCTGTTTGTCCTCGACGGCTCCAGTTATCGTATCCAGGATGTCCTGGAAATATCCAAGAT
>CALJLX010000191.1 GCA_937982495.1 uncultured Desulfuromonas sp. | reverse complement strand
ACCCGCGAGGCGCAAGTCTTCATCGACAACTATTTCGCCCGCTACCCCGGCATCAAGACCTTCATGGAGAGCAAGAAGGAGGAGGCCCGGGCGAACCAGTACGTCACCACGTTGCTCGGGCGACGCTGTGCCGTTCCCGAAATTCACAGCCAAAATGGCGCGATCCGCAGCTACGCCGAGCGCAACGCCATCAACTACCCGATCCAGGGCTCGGCCGCCGACATCGTCAAGGTCGCCATGGTCCGCATCCACCGGCGGTTGGCGGCGGAAAGTCTGAAGACGCGCATGGTGCTCCAGGTCCACGACGAACTGGTGTTCGATGTGCCCCTAGGCGAGCTGGAAAGGGTGCGCGAGCTGGTGCGGATCGAGATGGAAGGGGCGCTGGAGTTGAGCGTGCCGCTGCTGGTTGATATCGGCGTCGGCGGCAACTGGCGCCAGGCCCATTAAGCACCGGATTCAGCGAAAATAATCCCTTGACAGAAAGGGTTTATGCCGTCTAATTTTCATGTCGGCTCCCGCTCCGAAGAGGATGAAAAAAATGCAGAAAGTTCTTATGATCGACGACGATCAACTCTTTCTCGACTATATCGAGGATTACGTCCACGCGCGCTATCCGGCGCTGGAATTCACGACCTGTCTCGACCCGATCCGGGGGCTGGCGGCGATTCACGACGAACTGGCGCTGCTGCTTCTCGATCTGGAGATGCCGGGACTCGACGGCCGCAAGATGCTCGGGTACGCCGTGGCCAAGGGGGTCGGGCGCAACCGGATCATCATACTTTCCGGACGCGACGCCGAATATCTGCACAAACAGTTTCCCATGGGCAGTTGTCTGGCGGTGCTGAACAAGCATGAGATGCGGCAGAAGGCGGTGCTCGACATGATTTTCAGCTCTTTGCACGAAAAGTGCGCCACCGCGGCTCCGCAAGCGCGGCAATCCGTCCAGGCTTGATCTTCCCCCGGCCGAGCAACTCCCCCCTCGATTTCGCCCGCCAACGTCCGATCGGCATTTATGTTAGTATGAAAAGGTTCTCCGAAGGGCCATGCGGATGAACCATCAACCCCAAACGTGGAGGGCGTTTATGTGCTGGTTGCGTGTGCTTCTGACTGTGCTGGTGCTCTTTCCCGCTTTCGCCCAGGCTCAGGATGAGCGCATCGGCAGCATCAAGAAGGTGGAGGGTGAGGTTTTTGTCCTCCGTGGCGGCGAAATGCTCGCGGCGAAGGTGGGAACGCTCCTCTATCGCGGGGATCAGCTCAAAACCGGGGAAACGGGCCGGGTCGGCGTGATTTTTCGCGACGATACCCGTCTTTCCCTGGGCGGCAACAGCGACCTGGCGGTCGAGCAGTTCGAGTTCGCCCCCGGCGAGGGACGCCTGGGGCTTGTGCTGCGTCTGGCCCGGGGCATGGCGGCCTTCGTTTCCGGGCAGATCTCCAAACTCGCCCCCGATGCCGTGCGGCTGGAAACCCCGGTGGGAACGGTGGGGGTGAGGGGAACGCATTTTGTCATGGATATCGTCGGATAGCTTATCGAGGAGGAGGGATCGTCGGATGGGCTTGTTGTCGCGAATACCGGTCGTGGTTTGTCTCTCTGCAATGTTGGTGGCTTGCGCCGCGCCCCAGGTCCCGCCGAAAAGCCGGTTCGTGCTGCTGCCGGACGAGGACGGTACGGTAGGGAGCATCACCGTCGTCAATCCGCAAGGGACGCAAACCCTCGGGCAGGCCTGGCAGGGCACGGATGTCGCCGAAGCCGCTTCTCCCGAGACCCCCGTCCTGCTCTCCCCCGACGAGGTCAAGGCTCGCTTCCATGACGCCCTGACGGCGCAGGCGGAACCGGTACGACGCTTCATTCTCTATTTCCAAAAAGGCTCCAAGGAACTCACCGCCGAATCCCAGGCCCTCATCCCCGAGGTTGTCGCGACGATTCGCGAGCGTCGTTCGGTCGATACCAGCGTCGTCGGCCACACCGACACCGTCGGCTCCAATGAAGCCAATATGCGGCTTTCCCGGGAGCGTGCCGCGATTATCGCCACGCTGTTGACCGCTGCCGGCATCGACCCGGTAGTGCTTGAAACCGCGTCCCACGGCGAACGCAATCCGTTGGTGCCGACCGCCGACGAAGTGTCCGAGCCGCGCAACCGCCGCGTCGAAATTACCGTGCGCTGATGCTGCATCTGCTCGAATCGCGGATCGGCCGCGATCTCATCCGCGGGCGGCTGCTCATTCTGCTGGTCGGATTGGGGCTCACCCTTCTGGCTTGTCTCCTCTCCGTCTGGCGACCGGCTCTGGTCAGCGAACTGGACCAGCGGGTCTACGATCTGCTGCTTCGGGCTTCCGCCGAATCCATCGACGATCCCCAGGTGGTCATCGTCGATATCGACGACCCCAGCCTGCAAGCCTTTGGTCAGTGGCCCTGGCCCCGCTCGCTGCTGGCGCTGCTGATGGACCAGGTGCGACGGGCCGAGCCCCGCGCGGTGGGGATCGACATGATGCTCGCCGAACCGGATCGCATGCGCCCCGAATCCTTGGATCCGGCGTTGCGGGAGCGGCTCAAGGCGCTGTTTCAAACGCCGAATCCCCCCTTTTCCGACCAGGCCCTGGCCGGGGTTCTTGCCGGCGGCCCCTTTGTCCTGGGCTACAAGGTTCATTTCGAAGCTCCCGGCGCCGGCGTCTGGACCGGCGCCGAGCCGCCCTCTTTGGCCCTGCCCGTGCCCGAATCCCGTCTCTTCGAAGCCCGAGGACGCCTGGGGGTTCTGCCGGAACTCGCCGCCAGGGTTCCCGCCGCCGGCTTTCTCAATGCCGTCGCCGATCGCGACGGCATCTTTCGTCGCATCCCCCTGTTGATTGCCGCCCAGGGCGAGCTTTACCCCGGTCTGGCCCTGGCGACCCTGCTTCTTGCCGATGGTGTCGAGACTCCGGCGCTGCAGGCTGGGCGCGATGAGCTCTTTCTGCGCTGGGGGGAGCGTCGGATTCCCCTGGATAATCAGGGTAATTTTCTCATCGATTTCCCGGCGGCCCGGGGGGGCTGGCAGCGGATTTCCGCCGGCGCCCTGCTGGACGATCCCCAGGCCGCCGTCCGGCTCAAGGATAAAGTGGTTTTTGTCGGCGTCGCCGCCACCGGTCTCGACACCCGGTTGGTCTCCCCCCTGGGTGAGACCTTTCTCGGGGTGGAAATCCACGCCCGCATCGCCGCCAACATCCTCAACGGCGATTTTATTCGGGTGCCGGGGTGGTTCCCCGGCGCCGATATCCTCATGCTGCTCATTACCGGCCTGCTCTTGCCGCTTTTGCTCGCCTGGCTTTCGCCGACCGTCGGTCTGCTGCTGACCGCCCTTTCCGGGCTGCTGTTCTGGACCGGAAGCGCCTGGCTCCTCAATCTGCATGGGCTTTATCTTTCTCCCATCATGCCGATACTGCTCATGTGCGCCATCCTCGGCGCCGCGACCCTGTTGCGCTTCCGTTTCGAAGAGCGCCGCTCCCATCAGCACCGGGAACAGACCGAGTTCATGCAGAATTTCATGATGCAGTCGCTCTGTTCCCTGGCCAGCATCCGCGATAGCGAAACCGGCGCGCACATCCTGCGCACGGAACAATATCTGCGTTCCGTCGCCGAGGAACTGAGTCACCATCCCCGCTACGGCAGGATCCTCACCCCCGAGACCATCGATCTTCTCTGCCGACTGGCCTCCCTGCACGACATCGGCAAGGTCGGGGTGCCCGATCTGCTGCTGCTCAAGCCCGGCCGCCTGACCCCCGAGGAGTATGACGAAGTCAAGAAACACACCACCTACGGGCGCCAGGTGATCGATGAGGCGGAACGCCGCGCCGGGGTTTCCGGCAGTCCGGCTTTGCAGATGGCCCGGGAAATCGTCTATTGCCACCATGAGTGGTGGGACGGCAGCGGCTATCCGGAAGGGCTCAAGGGGGAGGAAATCCCCCTGCCCGGGCGCTTGATGGCCATCGCCGACGTTTACGATGCCCTGGTCTGTCAGCGGGTCTACAAACCCTCCATCAGTCACGACGCGGCGGTTCGGATTATCCGCCAGCGCGGTGGCACCCAGTTCGATCCCGAGATCGTCGAGGCCTTTCTGCGGGTCGAAAAGGACTGGAAGCGCATTTACGGGGAGTTGAAAGGGCAGGGGGAGAATGACGATTTGCCGAGCGGCATCCTCGATCCGCTGAAGTAGCCGCCACCGTAGGCGAGGCCGGTCGGCGAACATGGTTTTATTTCTTCTTGACAAGCCCTCGGGTGAACGATGATTCTAGGCCGATTCCTGTCGGCCTTTTTTTATCTGAACACGAGGAGCGAGCCATGCGTCGATTCTACCGGTTGAGTCTTTTTCTTCTTTTGGGCGTGGTCCTGTCGGCCGGGCCCGTCGCCGCCTTCAACCAGCCGTCGGTCAACCTCGGCTTCACCAGTTTTCTCGACGGCGCCCCCCCCGCCGGAAGCGGACTCTATCTGACCGAATATCTCCAGTACTACACCGCCGACAAACTGGCGGGCTTGCCTTTCGACGACCCCTCGGTCGATGTGAGCATCAGTCTGACCCAGGCCATTTACCAGTCGGCAAGCGAACTTCTCCCCGGCGCCCGCTGGGGACTCAACGTCATGCTGCCGCTGGTTTTCATCGACAGCGATCCCCTGCCGGAAACGGATTCCGGCTTTGGCGATCTGCTGGTCGGCCCCTTTCTCCAGTGGGATCCGATCATGGGCAAGGAAGGGCCGCTGATGCTCAACCGTATCGAGCTGCAGACCATCTGGCCGACCGGGAAGTACGACGAGAACAAGGCGCTCAATCCCGGCAGCAACCATTTCTCCTTCAACCCCTACTGGTCGGCGACGCTCTTTCTCACCCAGAAAGTGACGGCCTCCTGGCGCATTCACTACCTGTGGAACGACACGAACGACGATCCCTTCGGCGGCGCCGACGAACTCAAGGCGGGGCAGGCCTGGCACGGGAATTTTACCCTGGATACGGCCATCTTCCCCAAAACCCTGCGGGTCGGGCTCAACGGCTACTTTTTCGATCAG
>CALJLX010000190.1 GCA_937982495.1 uncultured Desulfuromonas sp. | reverse complement strand
TACGCCCTGATCGATGCCATCGTCGACGGCCACTTTGTCATTCTGGAAAGGATCGGCGATGAAATCGAACGGCTCGAAGACGAACTCCTCGGCAACCCATCGCCGGAGACCCTCCGCTCGATCCACCAGCTCAAGCGGGAGATGATCCTGCTGCGCAAGTCCGTCTGGCCCCTGCGTGAACTCATTGGCGCCCTGCAACGCTGCGAGTCCCCCCTCATCGCCGAGGGGACCGATATCTTCCTTCGCGATGTCTATGACCACACCATCCAGATCATCGATACCGTGGAAACCTTTCGCGACATGCTCTCGGGGATGCTTGACCTCTATCTGTCGAGCGTCAGCAATCGCATGAACGAAATCATGAAGGTGCTCACCGTCATCGCCACCATCTTCATCCCCCTCACCTTCCTCGCCGGGGTCTACGGCATGAACTTCGACTACCTGCCCGAGCTGCGCTGGCGCTGGGGCTACGCCGCCTTCTGGGGCCTGAGCCTCCTCTGCGCGCTGGGGATGGCGCGCTTTTTCCGGGGGAAGAAGTGGCTGTGAGGGGGCAACTCTTTCATCCCCGACGCAAGACCGTTCTTTTTGATGCCTCCCTCACCGCGCCTTGATCACCATCAGGGTCATATCGTCATCCTGGCTCAGGGGGGCGCGGAAAGCCCGAATTTTGTCAATAATCGCGCCATAGATGGCGGCGGCGGGCTTGTCCGCCCAGCTGGCGAGCACCTGGCGCAGGCGCTGGACGCCGAACATCTCGCCGGCGTCGTTGCGCGCCTCCCAGAGACCGTCGGTGCCGATCAGCAGCAGATCCCCCGGGGTCAGGCAACAGGGACCGGAGGCGGGATAACGGCAATCGGCCAGAATCCCCAGGGGCGGACCGCTGGTCGGCAGCTCTTCGATCATCCCCAAATTCTTGCGGTAGAGCAGAACCGGGCCGTGAGCGGCGGAGGTCCAGCAAAAGGAGCGCGCCTCGGGATCGAGCCAGACGAAGAAGAGGGTCATGAAGCGGTCGTCCTCGAAATGCCGGACGAGGTGATTGTTCAGCGAACGGAAGAGCCCCTCCAGATCCTCGCCGAAACGTTCAACCCCAGCCCAGATTCCGCCTTTGGCCATGGCCATGAGCAACGCGGCGGCGATGCCGTGTCCGCTCACATCTCCGACCAGACAGCCCAAACGTTCCCCCGCGAAACCATTGAGAGGAATGAAATCGTAATAGTCGCCGCCGGTGGCCTCGCAGTAGCGGCTCCCCGCCGCCACGTCGAAAGCGGGCACATCGGGCGGCCGTCGGGGCAGCAGGTGTTTCTGGATATCGCTGGCCATGCGCAGCGCCTGGTCGAGTTCCCGTCCCCGCTGCAGTTCGCTGACATCGCGAACGATGCCGACCTGCATGGACCGCCCTTGCCAGGAGAAGACACTCAGCGAACGCTCGGCGGGGAAAGCCGAACCGTCCCGGCGACGATGGTATTCCAGCGGCACCCGCAGCACACTGCCGTTCTCTGCCGTGCCGCCAGGGGCGGGGCGGTTCGGCCGGGACAGGATGAGATCGTCGAGACCGAGGCGGGAAAAGGCTTCCGGGGGATAGTCGTAGAGACGCATGGCGGCCTCGTTGAAATCGACGATGCGGCCGCTTTCGGCATCGCTGACGACGATGGCGTCGGTTTCGGCGGCAAAAAGCAAGCGGTACTTCTGCTCCGCCTCGCGCAGCGATTCTTCGTAGCGGATGCGCCGGGTCTCGTCGCGGGCGATGGTCGAGGCGCCGAGAATCCGCCCATGACTGTCGACGATCGGCGACAGGGTCAGGGCCACGGAAATGACCCGGCCATCTTTGCGCAGATGCAGGGTCTCGAAATGGCGAATGCGTTCGCCGCGATGAATCCGCTCAAGAAACCGCTGGATCTCGTCCCCGCGTTCCGGAACGGCCAAAAGTGCCAGAGGTTGCCCAACGATCTCCGATGCGATATAGCCGTAGATCTGTTCCGCCCCCTGGTTCCAGCTGAGGATGCGGCCATCGGGGGTGGTGCCGATGATGGCATCGTCCGAGGATTCGACGATGGCGGCGAGAAAGGAGCGCAGGGCCTCCTGGGCAGAGAGGGCGAGGGGCGGCGGGGCGTTGTTCATAGGCACTCCGGAGGCTGGTGGGAACGATGCGGAGAGCGGGATTCAGGGAGAACAATGCTGTCTCATGCTGGGAAAGTATACCCGGGATCCGGGAACGCCGCCCACCGGCGGCAAGAAACCGGCACCCCCCTTGCCGAGTGACGCTTTCGATGTAAGCTTGATGATAATGAGTGCCCCGCAAGTTTCCGACCGCAAATGTCCACGAGGTGAAGGCCATGACGACGACGCGCAAGATCTATCTGAATCCGACCCCGGTACGCATCTGGCATTGGCTCCACGCTTTGGGAATCGTGACCCTGATCCTGAGCGGACTGCAGATCCGTTTCCCCGAGTACGTCAACCTCTTCGGTACCTACAAGTCGGCGATTCGACTGCACAATACCGCCGGTATCGTGGTCGCTCTCTCCTTCGTGCTCTGGTTCGGTTATTATGCCCTGATCGCCGGATCCCTGGCCAAGCTCTACATCCCCGGCAAACACGATATCCAGCGCGGCCTCTGGCTGCAATCGGTCTACTATTTCTTCAACTTCTTCCGCGGCCGCCCCAACCCCCATCACGCCACCCCGGAAAACAAATTCAACGCCTTGCAAAAATCGGCCTACATGGTCATCATGCTGATGCTCGTCCCGCTGGTGACCCTCACCGGGCTGGCCCTGCTCTATATCGCCCCGGCCTGGAGCCTGGTCAACATGGTCGGCGGCTTGAAGATTCTGGTCAACCTGCACTTCCTCTGCGCCTGCGCCCTGTGCGCCTTTGTCTTTACCCATGTCTATCTGGCCACCCTGGGCGTCACGCCCTGGGCGCATTTCAAGCCGATGTGGGACGGGTGGGAAGAGATCGAGGAGAAACACTAACCATGTAACCCACCGGCCCCGGGCCGGTCCGAGGATCGCCCCATGGCCGTCGCCAGGAAAGACTACATCCACCCCCTTTTTTTACGTCTTTGGCATGCCTTCCACGGTATCTGCGTGCTGGTTCTGATCGGAACCGGCGCGCAGTTGCGCTTTCCCGGGCAGATCCATATCGTCCCCAACTTCCGTATCGCCATCGAAGTCCACAACACCACCGGGCTGCTCGTCACCTTCAGCTTCTTCGTCTGGTTCTTCTATCACGCCATTCTCGCCGGCAGTCTCGGCACTCTCTATCTGCCGCGCAAGGGGGAGTTGAGCAGCAAGCTGCGCGCCCAGTTGCGCTATTATTTCGGCGGCTACTTCCACGGCGAGCCCGACCCGCACCGGCCGACCTCGGACAACAAGTTCAACCCCATCGAAAAACCCCTCTATCTGCTGGTCATGCTCGGTCTCTTCCCGCTGCAGATGGTTACCGGCATGGCCCTGAAATCCCTCTCCCCCCCGTGGAAAATCATCGACATGTTCGGCAGCATCAAAGCCCTCATCGCCATCCACTGGATCGCCGGCTGCGCGATCCTGGCCTTTCTCCTCCTGCACGTCTACCTCTCGACCCTCGGCGTCACCTTCTGGTCCCGCTTCCGCACCATCCTCCACGGCTGGACCGAGGAAAAACGCTAGGCCTCCCCCAGCATCCCTTCACACAACCGCCGAAGCTCGGCCGCCTCCCGCTCGGGACGGTACGCTTGCCTCTCGGCGCGGGATAAGACGGCGCGCAGGGCGCCGTCGTCGAGCAGACGCGAGGCGCACGCCGGAAACTCCGCACCATCCCCGTAGAGCAGTCCATTGACCCCCGGCCGCACCACCGCCGCGTTGCCGGGGATGTCCCGGGCCAGGATCGGTCGCCCTGATACTGTCGCTTCGAGCAGGGCGTTGGGCAGGCCCTCGGCGACGGAGTTGTTGAGGATGACGTCCGCTTCCGCCATGGCGGCGGGCATGGCCTCGGCGGGGATGATGCCGAGATGCCTGGCCCAGGGGCGCGCGTTCAGGGCGGCATGGAAACGGCGAGCATAGTCCGCGTCCAGTTCCGGGCCACAGAAGGCGACGATGAAATCCCGCCGCGCCCGGGCCAGGGGATCGAAGAGTTCGAGCAATTCCAGCACTCCCTTGACCGGCCGCAGACTCGCCGGGCAGAAGAAAAGAAAGGTCTCCGGCGGGATGCCGTGAAGCTTGCGCAGGGCATAGGGCGCCGTCCCCAGTTCGATGCCGGGAGGGAGATAACGCAGGCGCGTCCCCAGTTGCGGATAGTCGCGACGCAGCGCCGCGCAGGTCAGGGGATTCTGGCTCGCCACGACGGCGGCTTCGCGGAAGACCCGCAGAATCCAGGGACGCTGTTCGGGGTCGTCCAGTCCCTGATGGACATCGGTGCCGGTCAACAGCACGAGAAAAGGCGGCTTGGCGCCCGCTTCCAGCCAGGGGCGGCCGGTGCGGTAGGCATGCAGGAGAATCGCCAGATCGGGAGCGAAAGCGGCGACCTCGGCGGAGACAGCCGCCGGTTCCGGAGGGACTTCCGCCAGTCGGACGACGGCTCCGAAACCTTCCAGTCCCCGCTGAAAACGGCGGGCGGTCACATAATTGCCGGTGGCCCGGTCCTGCCGGGGAGAGAGGATCAAAATGCGCATGCGCAGGCTCCGAAGTTCGTCAGGCGGATTTCCTTTTCGCGGATCAATCGCGCCATGCGCGGATCGGTCAGGGCCAGAATTTCCCGCACCCGCTCCGGGCCGGAGAAGGGCTGTCCCGCGTCGCGATAACCCGGATGCACCATCAACTCCCAGACCCCGTCCGGCATCTCTTCCAAAAGCCCCAGCAGCGCCTGGTTATCGAGCCGGTCGAGGATGGTCATGCCCCACAGGCCCTGAGGCGCGAAGAACCCGGCTCCGTCGATTAGCGCCGAAAAGGCGGGAGCCAGACGCCGGTAAAGGGCCAGTTCGTCCCCCAGGGGCGGCGGCGGATCGCGCCGGGGATCTTCCGCCGGCACCGGCCGCCGCAGGGCACGAATGCCTTC
>CALJLX010000189.1 GCA_937982495.1 uncultured Desulfuromonas sp. | reverse complement strand
CACGACGCCCGGCGGGTGCTGCTGGTCGGGATGGAGGCCCACGTCTGCGTTTTTCAGACCCTCCTCGACCTCCGCGCCCACCATTACGACGTGCACCTGGTACGGGACGCCGTCTGCTCCCGCCGCAAATCGGACTACCTGGCGGCCCTGCATCTCGCCGATGCCGCCGGCGCCACCCTGACCACGGTGGAAATCGCCCTCTTCCAACTCTTGCGTCACAGCCGCGCGCCGGAATTCAAGGCGGTCTCGGCCCTCATCAAGCAGCGTTGATTATTTACAATTTTTCCGCAAACCCTTATGCTGGGGAAACTTCCCCCCACACCGACAGGAGATAACCAGACCTTGGCCGGACCGACCCTGACAACGGAAAATCTCGAATCGGCCCTGCGCGCCCTGGATGTCCTGTTGAAGGCGACACGCTTCTACCCGCCCGGCCATCCGGCGCTGAAGACCGCCGTCGAGCAGGCCCTGCTGCGCTTCGCGCCCCTGCTCATGGGGCGAGAATCCATCCTCTTTTCGGTCAATAAAGAAGGCTTTCGCGTGGATGACACGCCGGTTTCCACCGACCGTCTGGTCCTGAAAAGCTTCGCCGTCCAGCTCTTTTCCCGCCATGTTCGCAGCCTGCTCGTCCTGACCGACCTTTCGGCCCGCGACCTGCATGCCTTCGCCCGGTGCATGGCCAGGGAGCCGGTGGAAATCCAGGAAGCGGGAGGAGCCCAGGCGCTGCTGCAAGAAGCCGGGGTCGCCACTATCTGGATCAACGAAATCGATCTTTCCTCGGTACTGAGCCGCAAGGAGGAGATCGAAAGCCACCGCCCCGAAGAGTCCTCCGGCGACGGGGAAGAAGACAGCCCCGAACAAGGAATGCCGGAAGGGGTCCAGGACGCGGCCGCCACCGCCCAGCCCGAATCGCGCGATCTGGAGGCGTTGCTACGCGACCTGGAGCGGACCGAGTCGGACCAGCACTTCGCGGTTCTCGCCCAGGAACTTCAACCGGCACTCCTCGCTCATCTGCACGACGAAGGCGCCCATCTGGTCGTTCGCGCCCTGCAACTGATGCGCCGCTACGGGGAAGATCCCAAACTATCCCCCAGCCGGCGCCGCACCGCCCAGGAAACCCTGGATTTCCTCGGCCGCGAGGATCTCTTCGACTTCCTTATCCATTGCCTGTGTCACAACCCGGATATTCGGGAATCCCGAGAGCGCCTGCTGGCGCTCATCGCCGCCTTCCCCGGCAGGATCGAAGAGCCGCTGATGCGCCACCTGGCCGCCGAAGGGGACGCCCAGGCGCGCAAGGTGCTCGGTACGGCCCTGATCCGCCTGGGTGCCACCGCCGCCCCGGTTCTGACCGGCTATCTCAAGGATCCCCGCTGGTTCGTGGTGCGCAACGTCATGGTCATCCTCGGTGAAATCCGCGATCAGCAAACCACGGCGCAAATCGTGCCGCTACTGAGTCACGAAGACATTCGGGTGCGGCGGGAAACCCTGCGCGCCCTGACCAAGATCGGCGGGCGCGGTGCCGAAAGCAACCTGATCCGCATCCTTGAAAGCGGCGATGCGGAAATGCGCCGCCAGGCCATTCTCTCCCTGGGCGCGCTCAGATCGACCCTGGCCCTGCCAGCCCTGACGGAACTGGCGAGTCGCAAGGAGAGCAAAAGCTTATCTCAGGAAGAGCGCAGGGAGGCGATCGTCGCCCTTGGTCAGATCGGCTCGGGAGAGGCACTCCCCTGCCTGGGCGGCATCCTCAAACGGCGACGCTTCTGGTTCGGCGGCAACGATGACGAACTGCGCGAAGCCGCCGCCACGGCCCTGGGTAAAGTCTGCGACGAGCATGCCCTGAGCCTGTTGCGTGCCGCCGTCGACGACCGCTCCCCGACGGTGGCGCGTGCCGCGCGCCTGGCTCTCAACCGACTGGAGAAAGCCCTGAACCATGCAACTTGACCAGCTGAAAAAAATCATTTATGGGATGAGCGGTGTTCACAAGGGGCTGCGCCTCTACCCGCCGGCCCACCCGGCCATCCAGCAGCAGGCGCAAAACCTGGCCAAAGAATTCCTCACGGTCTTTCAGGAAAAAACCCGGGTCAGACTGGGGGTTCTGGAAGACACGCTTTTTTTCGAAAAGCACATGTTCGTGCTCAGCGAACCGGCGGTCGAGGAGATCCGCGCCCTGATCGACGAACGGGAACTGGAAGGGCTTGAATTCGAGGTGGGGCTCGGCGCCCAGGAAATCCAGCGTTTTTTCCAGACCCTGCACGAATCCCCGGTCGCCGGCGATGCCCTGACCCAGCTCTTGGTCGTCCGGGGGATCACCCACATCCATCCGGTGGTGCTGGAAACCAAGGAAGCGGACGAGCGGGCGGAACCGCCCCGGAAGATCTATCAGCGGGCACTGACCGTGGTCAGCCATATCTTCAACGATGTGCGCATGGGGCGCATCCCCTCCTCCGCCGAAGCGGTCGAGGTGGTCGGCAGCATGGTCCGCTCGACCCTCTCCGAGCCCCACGCCCTGCTTGCCCTCTCCCTGCTCAAGGACTACGACAACTACACCTT
>CALJLX010000188.1 GCA_937982495.1 uncultured Desulfuromonas sp. | reverse complement strand
TCTGTGGCGCGCTGACGCTCTTTTGCTGCTTCGGGCTGGCGCGCTTTTCTTTCGGCATGCTGCTGCCGGCCATGCGCGCCGATCTCGGCTTCGGCTACGACCGCATGGGCTTCGTCAGCACCGGCAACTTCGTCGGCTATCTCATATCCGTGGGGCTGGCGCCGCTGGTGCTGCGCCGGGTCAAGCCGCGCCCGCTCATCGCCTCGGCCCTGCTGCTGATCGCGGCGGCCCTGCTCGGCATCAGCCAGAGCAGCAGTTTCGCCGTCATCGTCGGGCTTTACGCCCTCGTCGGCGTCGGCGGCGGCTTCGCCAATATCCCGATCATGGTCCTCGTTTCCCACTGGTTCCGGCGCGAGCGGCGCGGGCGGGCGGCGGGGTTGATGGTCGCCGGCAACGGCGTCGGCATCATCCTCTCCGGCTTCCTCATCCCCTACCTCAACGATGTCTTGGGCGCCGACGGTTGGCGCGCCGGCTGGCTGATCCTCGGCGGCCTCATTCTGCTGCTGGCCCTGGTGGTCGGGCTGCTCTTGCGCAACGACCCGGCCGATCTCGGCCTGGAGCCGGTCGGCCGCCTGCAGGCGCCGCCCGCGTCGGCCCTGGTTCCCCGCGAAGCGCCGGGGGCGGGGCGGGTGCTGGCGCAGCTCGGGCTGCTCTACGCGATCTTCGGCGCCACCTATCTGATCTACGGCACCTTCATCGTCACGACGTTGGTGGAGGAATATGCTTTCGGCGAGGGGACGGCGGGGATGTTCTGGTCGTGGGTGGGATTTTTCTCGATCTTTTCCGGGGTGGGCTTCGGCGCCCTCTCCGACCGTATCGGCCGCAAATGGGGGCTGATGGCGGTCTTCATCCTGCAAACGGCGGCCTACGGCCTGGCCGGAGCGGGCTTCGGCCCCTGGGCGATGTTCGCCTCGGTGGTGCTTTACGGGCTGGGGATGTTCGCCATTCCGACCATCATGGCGGCGGCGGTGGGAGATTACTTCGGTCTGTCGCGGGCGGCGGCGGCCTTTTCCCTGCTCACCTTCTGCTTCGCCATCGGCCAGACCCTGGGGCCTTCCGGCGCCGGGATGCTCGGCCAGTCCCTCGGCGGCTTCGCCCCGGCCTACCTCCTCTCCGCCGCATCCACCGCCCTGGCGGCCCTGCTGACCGGGCTGCTGCCAAAACCGGCGGAGCCGCATTGAACAAACCTCAGCGTGATTCCGCCACATAAAAAAAGATGCGGTTCCTTTCGTCACCGCATCCTACAGACTCCAACACCCCCCTTTGACAAAGGGGGGATGGGGGGGGATTTCAGGTTTGCAAGCAAATCCACCTCGGTCCCCCTTTTTCAAAGGGGGAGGACTGAATAGCGCGAATTGTCATTTTCCGCCGCCTAGCGGTGAAAATCCCCCGCCGCCTCGGGCTGATAGAGCACCTTGCCGACCTTGAAGCGGCGGGCGCCGCCGGGCACCTGCCAGGTGATGGTGTCGCCGGTGCGGTAGCCGATGAGCGCGGTGCCGACCGGAGCGAGGATGGAGACCCGGCGTTCGGCGGGGTTGGCCTCGGCGGGGAAGCAGAGGGTGTATTCCGTCTCGTCGCCGCTGTCCAGATCCTTGAGCAGCACCCGCGAATTCATGGTGATGACGTTGGCGGGAATATCCTTGGGCTCGACCACCTCGGCCCGGCTCAGTTCGTCCTCCAGCGCCTCTATGTGCTTGGCGGTGCGGGCGCCGCGCCCGGTCTGTTCGAGCAGTCGCTCCAGACGTTCGAGATCGAATTCGGTAATGTAGATCGGTTTTTCCTTTTTGGCCTTGGCCATGATGTCTATCTCCTTTCGCGGCCCGGGGCTTTCCCCTTCACCGGATAAAACTTGGCATCATACAGACTTTGCCCCATTAGGCAAGGGCGATCCCCATTCCTCTTCAAAATTCCCTTTGACGATGCTAGACTTCCGGCGTCCGACCTTCACCCGCTTTTCCATGCCGAGTGCCGCGCCATGTCCCTCTTTCTCGACCCGATCCTCGATCACTTCGCCGACGACCTCGCCGTCGATCTCGGCAGCGCCGTCACCCGTATCTGGCGCAAGGGGCGGGGGCTGGTGCTGGCCGAACCCTCGCTGATCGCCCTGACGATGTCGGGCGAAACCCTCGCCGTGGGGGAAAAGGCCAAGGCCCTCTGGGGCCGTGAACCCCGGGGGGTGCGCGTCACCGCTCCGCTGCGGGGCGGCGCGGTAAACGACCCGCCGGCGGCCGCCGCAATGCTCGAAGCCTTCTTCGCCAAGCTGCCGCGCTTTCTGCCGGGACGCCACCGGCGAGCGGTGCTGGGCCTGCCCGTCGAGGCCCCGGCAACGGAGCGGAAACGGGTCAAAGAGCTCTTCCATCAGGCGGGGATTCAGGAGGTCTACTTCATCGACGCGCCCCTGGCCGCCGCCATCGGCGCCGATCTGCCCATCGACGAACCGGCGGGGCAGCTGCTGGTCGATATCGGCGCCGACCTGACCGAAGTCGTGCTGATCGCCGCCGGCGCCATCCAGCACCGACACACCCTGCACATCGGCGGCGCAACCCTGGACCGGGCCATCGGCGACCACCTGGAGCGCACGCGCGAGTTGCGCATCGCCATGCCGACGGCCGAAGCGGTGAAGATCGCCCTGGGCCGCTGCGGGGGAACCGCCCGCTGCCGCCGCCTGCGCATTCTCGGCCGAACCCCCCAAAAGGGCACGGCAAAAGAGACCGTCGTCGAGGCCGAGGAAGTCGTCGCCGCCCTACGCGCTCCCCTCGACGAACTGCTGGCCGCCATCGCCGCCGCCATCGAAAAAATCCCCGGCGACGCCACCGTCGACCATCTCGACCGCAGCGTCCTTTTGGCCGGAGGCGGCTCGCTCCTTTCGGGATTCGCCGAGCGCCTCGCCCAAGTCATCCACCTGCCCGTTGCCCGCGTCCCCCAACCCCTCGCCGGCGGCGTCCTCGGCTCGGCCCGGGTGCTCGACTATCTCGGCGTCCTCCGCCGCCTGGAAAAACACGACTGAGCAACTCCCTTCAGTCTTCAGCCTTCAGTCTTCCTCTCGTGCCCGATGCTTCTCCACCCGTTCGCTGAGCTGGGCGATAACCTCGGTGGCGGCGTTGATGATGTGGTTGTTGCTGAAGCCCGCCTTGCGCAGTTCCCGGTAGAAGGCCCGCCCGAAACTTTTCGCCAGAAAGGCCGGATTCTTCAGCGCCGCCTCGACGGCATCCTCGACCACGGCGTTGGCCTCGTTGAGCACGGCGAGTTGGGCGAAGCGGCTGCGCAGCAGATTCTGCAACTGGCGCACCTGAATCGACTTGCCCGCGACCAGGGCCACGGTGGTGAGCTGATAGAGGTCTTTTTCGCCGTAGACGCGGTCGTCCACCGGGGAGTTGACGTTGATCACCCCCACCACCTTGCGGGCGATGAAGATCGGCGCCGAGACGAAGCCCTTGTGCCGCCGCTCCGGCCAGCGCGCCTTGGGCGCGAAGGGGGATTGCTCAATGTCGGGGATGAGCAGGGCCCGGCCGGTGGCCGCCACCTGCCCGGCGATCCCCTCCTTGTGCCGGGCCTTTTCCGTGTAGGCCGCCGCCGGCAGATAACCGTGGCTGGCATAGATGCGCATGACCGGCTCATCTCCGGCCTCTTCGTGAAAGAGCATCAGCGAACAGTTCTCCGAGTCGAGCAGGTTCGCCGCCAGCGCCGCCATCTCGTTGAGACTGTCGTCGAAATTGCCCTGCTCTTCGAGAAATCCGGCCAGGCCGACCAGTTTCATGACCGATGCGTTGAAAGATTCCATGGACGACTCCCAAAGAGGTGGACCGACGTTCAAGAGCTAAGCTTAATGTATATCAGGAATCCCCCCTTTCCGGGAAGGCTCGGGACCAGAACCCGGCAAAAAAATCGCGGGCAACCTTTCCCACCTATCGCAGCTTTTCTTCGCGGCCAAGCTATGGCATGATGCGCGACACGCGAACAGGATCGAAACCAAAAAGAGGAGCCGCACATGAAATACCGGATGATTCACAGCTGTATCCGCGTCATGGATCTGAAAAAATCCGAAGAGTTCTATCAACGCGCCTTCGGCTTCGAAATCGCCCGGCGCCTCGATTTTCCCGAACACAAGTTCACCCTCAGCTATCTGAAAGCGCCCGGGGGAGACTTCGAGCTGGAATTGACCCATAACCACGACCAGGTTGAACCTTATCAACTCGGCAACGGCTATTCCCATCTGGCCCTCGGCGTCGACGACCTCGAAGCCTCGC
>CALJLX010000187.1 GCA_937982495.1 uncultured Desulfuromonas sp. | reverse complement strand
CATGGGGAGCCCAGACGGCGAAATGGCGCAAGCCGAGCGCGGCGGCGCAGCGGCGGCCGCTCTCGGCGACCTCTTCCGGCGCCGTTTGCGGAAGCAGCAGCAGGCCGCCGGCCATGTGGCTTTCCCGATTGATCCAGAAGACCAGGGCGGGGGATTCTTCTCCGACGTCGGTCAGCAGCGGCGGATGGAGATCGACGCGGCGGAAGGGAAAACGCCCTTCCGCCAGGGCCTGCCCGGCCCAGTGCGCCAGCTGTTCGGCGAAACGTTGAAGATGTTCCTGATTCATAGGGGAGATCGCAGGGGTGTGGGTATAGGCCGCTTAAAAGGTCGGGCTCAACCCAGGCGGTGGCGGCGGTTGCGGAGATAGTTGCTGCCCGGCAGGGACTTCAGGTGTTCCTTCATGTGGGCGCTTTCCCGGCCGATGGCGGCGGCCGAGGTCGTTTCGAGGTTTTGCGAATCGATGATGGCGATGGAGATGGTCAGCAGCGGAAAGACCCGTTCCACGCCGTAGCGGTCGACGCCGGTAAAGGCGCCGGCGGCGACATCCTCGGCTGAATAGCAGCCGGGAATCATGCGGTCGAAGTCATGGATGACCTTCCGGGCGATGGCCTCGGCCCGTTCCGGCACGGTCAGTACCACATAGTCGTCGCCGCCGACGTGGCCGAGCAGATCGTCGGCTCCGCCCAGGCTTTCCAGCGTTTCCCGGATCAGGACGCCGACCCGGGCAATGATCTCGCTCCCCGCCTGGTAGCCGTAGCGGTCGTTGTAAACCTTGAAGTGATCGAGATCGAAATAGAGCTGGGAGAAGGGTCGACCGCTCTCGATGCGGGCCGTCAGTTCCCGATCCAGGGCCAGATTCCCCGGCAGGCGGGTCAGGGGATTGGCGTCGAGGGAACGCTCCTTGAGTTCCCGGAGCTTTTCCCCCATGTGGGCGAATTCCCGAGCCAGTTGGCCGAACTCGTCGCGGCGGTCGAGGGGGATGCTCGGATCGAAACGGCCTTCGGCGATCTGTCGGGTGGCCACCAGCAGTTCCCGGACCGAACGATGAATGCCGATCACCACCGCGCCGACCACCGGCGCCGACAGGCCGATGCCGAGCAGGGCCAGAAAGGCGGTGATGCGGTAGGCGCGACGACTCTGCGCGGTCAGTTCCGCCAGTTGCCGATCGATGGCCCTATCGCCTTCCTTGATATCCCGGTCGAGGGTGTCAAGCAGGGTGTCGCGGGCCTCTCCCAGTCCCTCGCTACAGCTTTCGGTTTCATCCCAGCGTGCGTTTTGCAGCAGTTCGCGGCAGGGGGCGTGCGCCGTCCGATAGCGCTCCAGCGCTCTGTGCAGATTGGCGAAAGCCTTTCCCGGAATAGCCGCAAGCCTTTGCCGCTGCTCGCCGAATTCGTCGCTGCGTGCCAGAAAGAGCCGCCCCAGTTCTTCATCCCTGAGTACCAGCGCCTGACGGAAAAGGCGTTCCTGGGTCAGCAGGTTCTGGCGCAGTGCCCGCAAGAGGGTCGAGGCCTTGAACTCGATATCGACCAGCTTTTGCGATTGTTCGGTTTGTCGATGCAGACCGGTCAGGGCGTAGCCGATGGCGACCAGAGAGAAGAGGACCAGCAGCAGGTAGCCGGCGGCGACTTTTTTGACCAGGGTGAAGGAATGTCCGTACATGGGCGCCTTGCCGTGATGATGACCCCCTCCCGTGGATGTCGTCCGGTCGTCGCTCAGGCCGGCCTGTCGGGACCGGCGAAGAGCGGGCCGTCCCCCCCCTTGAGGGGACGGTGAAAATGGGCGTAGGCCAGGGGGGTGGCGGTGCGCCCTCGGGGGGTGCGGTTGAGATAGCCCTGTTGCAGCAAAAAGGGCTCGATCACGTCCTCGATGGT
>CALJLX010000186.1 GCA_937982495.1 uncultured Desulfuromonas sp. | reverse complement strand
TGAACGCCATCGCCCGCATCGCCGCCGCCACCGCCGTCCTGTCGACCGTCGCCACTTCCGCTTTTGCCGCTTCCAGCGCCGCTTCCGGCGGAGGCCTGCTGGTCTGGTTGTTTCTCGGCTTCCTCGGTCTGATCGTCGCCACCCAACTCGTTCCCGCCGTGATGCTCCTCTCCGGCATCATCCAGGGCGTGACCAGCGGCAGCGCCGCCGAAGAGTCGGCCCGCTAAGACAGCGCGACAATCCCGCCCGATCCATCACGACAGCCGAAGCGTAACATTCGCTTCGGCTGTTTTGCGTCAATCGAACGCCTTCGCCACCGCCAGTTCCTCCAAGTGCGTCGTGTAACGGGGCGTGCGCCGTTCGGCGCGCATCGCCCAGCGCGGGTCGCTGCCTTCCGCGCCGAGTTTCACCGTGCCTCGGCCGTAGGCCCGGTTGATCTGGTCCATCGCTGCCATCAGCGCCTGAGATCCGGTCAGCGCCGCGCCATCTTCGAACAATCCGGGCTGGCGTTTTTCTTCCGGAAGCAGGTTGGTGAGGATCACTCCCGCCTTCTGGTAGGCGAAGCCGGGGCGGTAGAGGTTGCGCAAAAGTCGCAGCGCCGCTTGCGCCAGCAGTCGGGTGTCGGCGGTGGGTTCCAAGGGGCAATGCCGGGCGGCGTGGTACTGGGGAAGATCGGCGCGAAAGGGATTGGTCTGCACGAAGAGTCCGACCGAGCCCGCCACCAGGCCTTGCCGGCGCAGCTTCTCGGCGGCGCGGGTGGCGTAGGCGGCGACCGCTTCCTCCAGCGGGGCGAACTCGGTAAGCAGTTGCCCGAAGGAGCGGGAGGAGAGGATCTGCTTGCGGGTGGCGGGTCCGGCGGCGAGAGGGTAGCAGGGTTCGCCGTTGAGTTCCCGCACCGTGCGCTCCAGGGTGACGCCGAAGGATTTGCGGATGCGTCCCGGCGCCGCCTGTTTCAGATCGAGGGCGGTGTAGATGCCGAGACCCTGGAGTTTTGCGGAACTCCGTCCGCCGACGCCCCAGACCTCGGAGACCGGCGCCCAGGCGAGCAGGCCGTCGATTGCGGCGGGGGAGAGTTCACCGAGGACGCAGGCCCCGGCGAACTCAGGGCGTTTCTTGGCGCAGTGGTTGGCGAACTTGGCCAGGGTCTTGGTCGGGCCGAGACCGACGCCCACGGAAATCCCCACCAGTTGCCGCACCTCGTCGCGAATCCGTCGACCGCTGGCCCCCGGCGTTGGCTGGGCGCCGGTCAGATCGAGAAAGCACTCATCGATGGAGTAGACCTCCTGCGCCGGGCTGAAACCGGCGAGCACCTTCATCACCCGCGCCGAGAGATCGCCGTACAGGGCGTAATTGCTGGAGAGGGCGACGATGCCATGACGGCGGGCCAGGGCCGTCAGGGTATGCCAGGGGGCGGCCATGGGGATGCCCAGCGCCTTCGCTTCGGCGGAGCGGGCGATGACACAGCCGTCGTTATTGGACAGCACCACCACCGGCTTGCCGATGAGCCGCGGCTGGAAGAGCTGCTCGCAGGAGGCGTAGAAGTTGTTGCAGTCGATCAGGGCGAGGGACACAGGCGATGGATGGCCCAGCGGACCACTCCCCAGACGGTGACTTCGCCGCGCGCCTCGCGGGCCAGGGCGCGCAGCTCGCGCAGAACGAATTCGCCGTCGGCCACGGCGACGACGATATGCCCGGAGCGCGGCGTCACGCTGCGGTCCACCACCAGCAGGTCGCCGTCGAAAATCCCCGCCCCGGCCAGGGCCGGTCCCGCCGCCCGGAAGAAGAAGGTCGCCTCGGGATGGTCGATGAGGCTGCGGTCGAGACTGATGCCGAGTTCCGCGTAATCCGCCGCCGGTGACGCGAAGCCGGTCGGTTCCAGACGCGGCGAGGGCGGATCAGTCCCAATGCCACGGATCATGCCGGCCCCTTGCGCAGCCGCCGGGCCAGGCCGGTGACCACCCCCACCAGGGTCAGTTCCCCCTCGGGGCGGATGTCGGCAAACTCCGGATTCTCCGGGTGCAGCAGCCAGCCCGCGCCGTCCCGCAGCAGCCGCTTCACCGTCAGTTCGCCATCCACCAGCGCCACCACGATCTCCCCCGGCGTCGCCTGCGCCTGGCGCTCGACGATCACCACATCCCCATCGAAAATGTTCGCCTCGCGCATCGACTCCCCCCGCACCTTGACCAGCAGGGTGCGCGACGGGGTATCGACCAGCAGATCGTCGAGCAGCAGGGCCGTCATCCCCGCCTCCACATCGGCGGCCGGATTTCCCGCCTGCACCGCCTGCCGCGCCAGCTGCCGCTCGAAAAAACGCCGGGCCGGCACCCAGGCGCCATCCGGCGTGCGCTCCAGAAACTCCGCCCGCCGCAGCCGCTCCAGCACCTTTCCCG
>CALJLX010000185.1 GCA_937982495.1 uncultured Desulfuromonas sp. | reverse complement strand
CGCCGGTTTGACGTTTTCGCGGATGTCGCCGGCGACGATGAGAAAGAGCAGATCGTCGCCGGGGCGCAGCATCCCCGAGCGGGCCTCGACCAGCACCCGGTAAATCCCCTCACGCCCTTCGATCTCTTGTCGGATCGCCTCGACCTTGGCCTGATCCACCCGGACCTCGACCCGGTTGACCGGGCTGTGATCCCCCCGCGACCAGGCGCGGACGATGCCGTTGTGCACCAGCACCATGCCGACGTTCTCGGCGAAAGCCGGGTCTTCCTTCATCTTGGCGATGGTTCTTGAAATATCCATATTCCCTTCCTTCTCGATGCGGTTTATTGCTACAGCCCCTTGACCAGATCCCTCGCCAAGCCTTCCATGCCGTCAAGCAATTGGTCTTCCCGTCCCTTGGGAGAACGGGCCGAAACGAGGGCGGCGGTCTTCTGCGACTCGACTTCGATGCGCTTGACCGTAAGGACCGCGCTTTCCCCCAGGGCGCCGAGATGCCCGGCGACGATCTGCCCGGCGGCGAGGGCCTTGCCGACTTCCACCGCCCGGCTTTCGTCGGTCAACCCCAGTTGGCCGACGGCCAACTCCTGCAGCACCTGATTGAGATTTTCGCGGTTGACCAGCAGCACCTTGCCGTGGCGCAGCAGCTCCTCGCGCAGGGCGTCGGCGAGGATGACGGCGGCGGTGCGCAGCGGCTCGGCGGCGGCGAAATCGTAGACCGCCAGGGTCGGAAGATTGCCGGCGGCGACGGATGGCGTCAACGCTTCCGGCTCGGGCTCGGCGCTTTCGACGACATGCACCGGCACCGCGGTCGTTGTCGGCAGCCGCCCCGCGCCCTTGTCCAGCGCCGCCCGCAGCAGATCCTTACGCGCCATGCGGTAGAGCTTTTTCCAGGTGGCGACGGCGTTTCTGCGGAAAAAATTGTCGTCTTGGACGGCGGGTAGCGCCAGCGACGAGACCTCGAAGACGGCGCCGGTATGGACGTTGACCAGCAGGTAACGCACCGCCTTGAAGGCGCCGAGATGGCGCTCCATGAGAATGCCGTAGTCGGCGTGCAACGCCCGCCCGACCTCGCGGGCCAGGCGCCGGTCGTCCCGCAGCCAGTAGTTGGAAACCGGGGGCTGACCGCCGGCGACCGTCGCCAGATCGGCGCCGTCGACCAGTTCGCAGACCTTGGAGGTATCGAGGACGCGGGCGATAATCGGGGCCAGCTTCGCCTCGGCCTGGGCTTCGGTCTGCTTCCAGCCGAAGCGGGGATCGCCGCTGGAGATCACCTTGAAATAGACCCGGAGGCGCCCGCTTTCGAGGGGCGCGGGAATGCTCCCGAGTCGCGCCGTCGGCCGGGCGCAGCCGGTAAAGAGCATCGCGACCAGCGACAAAGAGCAAAGCAGGATTCCGAATCTTTTCCGTTTCATGACGGCTGTCCTCATTGATCGCGAATCGGCTATACTATGCGCCAGTGCTTTCTATCCCCCAAAACGAGGACTTTATGAAAAAAATCGTCGTCATCGCCACGGGCCTGCTCGCCCTGCTCTATCTGCTCAACCCCGGCGCGGGCATTTTCGAGCTGATCCCCGACAACATCCCCTACATCGGCAACCTCGACGAAGCCGGCGCCGTCGCCCTGCTCCTCGCCTGCCTGCGCTACTTCGGCTTTGATCTGACCAGCTTCTTCCGCCGCGACTCGAACGCGAACATCCCCAAGCGCTGAGGACGGCGCCCGCCCCTATTCCGCCGCCAGCTTCCGCCGCTCGTCTTCGGGCAGGCTTTCGACGTATTCCAACATGCCGCGCCAGGTATTGCCGAAGAACATCCGCTCGCGGGGGAGGATGTCGGCGGGCAGTTGCCCGATGCGCCGAAAATGCTCGTCGGCTTCGAGCAGCCACTGGTAGCAGGCCTCTTCCCGCCAGCTCTCCTTGAGATGGGCGGTCTTCGCCACGGCGCGCACCCACAGTTTGAGCTGATCGCGGGCGATGCGCAGATGCTCCACGGCGCTGTCGACCATCCCGTAATGGCCGAAGACCATCGCGCGGGGCTTGAGGGCGAGCATCCGTTCGATGGAGTCGAGGGCCGTGTCGAGCAGAAACTTGGGCGGGGTCGCCGGACGCATGCAGATCCCCTCCGGCACCGCGCTCCGCACCCCCGCCACCTCGCCGGCGAAGAGCAGGTCGTCGAGCAGATAGCAGAGATGGTGCTGGGCGTGGCCGGGGGTAAGAAAGGCGCGCACGCCGGTGGCGCCGACCGTCTCCTGAAAACCGATTCGGTCGGCCGACACCGCGATGATTTCGCCGTAGGCCTCGGCGGTCTTGCCCAGCACCTTGAGGGAGCCCTGCCAGAGCTTCTCCGGCGCGACCAGATGCCGCACCCCCTCGGGATGGCAGACGACGAAGGCTTCGGGAAAGGCCTTGAGCAGCTCGCCGGTGCCGCCGGCATGATCGATGTGGATATGAGTCAGCAGGATGTAATCGACCCGTTCGACCCCGCGACGGCGCAGTTCCGTCACCAGATGGGGGATGGTCGAGAGCGGGCCGGGGTCGACCACCAGGGTGAAATCGTCGCTCCGGTAGCACCAGGAGCTGATGAACTGGCGAAAGCCGGGCAAGGTCGGTTGGTCGAGATCGATGCAAAAAAGGTCGGCAAGGTTCATGAAAAATCCTTCGATCGGGATGGACTGTGGCACGAAACTGGCCGATTGTCGGCCATCCGGTCTGCACTTGTCAACGTCCCTTGTCGACGAAGAAAGATGGAGATCTCCGAAATATCCCCCTGCAATTTCTCTCTCGTCGTCAAACCCGAACAGACCACCACCGTTGCCCCGTTGAGCGTCTGCAGGCGTTACTTCGGCATCGACCTGCTGGACATCTTCCGCTGCGTCGGAACCGACGATCAGAACATCACAACCCGCTGAAAACCTGAGTTCTATTTATATTAAAAAAACCGAGGAGGGCGCGAAAACCTTTTCGCGGCCCTCTTCGCTTAGCCTTGCGATGGAAACGCAATCTGAACGCCCCCCCGTGTCACGCCAATACGCCAACCCGCCCCCCTACTACCTGCAACAAAGGACCCTCATCTCTTGAAAGCGGTCACCGCAGCCGGCGTATCCCTAACCATCTTCCCAATAATCACCCGGTAAATATTGGGCATCTCCCGCTCGAAGGCATATTTGGCTCCGACCCAGAAACTTCCCTTGATGACCACCGTCTCCTTCAGTTGATGCTCGGCCAGCGTTCGCCCGCTCCGATCCAGCACCCAAACCCGGCAATCGTACCAGAATTTCCCATTAATGTAGGTATCGAAATTCCAGTCGGCTATCTCAACCCGGACCCGTTTTTCAACCATTTCCGCATCCCCCAGAGTGAAACCCAGAGAGTGCAGGTCGGCTTCGAGATCTTTCCGAATCAAAGTTGCCAGCGGTTCCTTGTTCTGGGTCGTGACATCCCAGGTGTTGCCTAATCCGGCCCGGTAATGACCAATGTACGAAGGGGCCTTGTCACCGGAAGTTATGAAAGGACGTTTATCGTTGACCTCGACCGCCACGACGATGTTCAAGGGAGACGACGGTTGTGCCATTGGTTCATAGGCCAAGCGGATGTTTTGGCCAGCCACACAGCCCGAGAGGATAAGAAGACCGCCCAACAGTGAAAAACAGCGAAAAAACACGTTGACGTTCATGGATTTATCCTTTCCCGGCAGTAAAATTGGAACGGAGCGTGGGAAATTCGCCGAAGCCTCTATTTCTTAAGGACCTTATCCGCTTCGATCTGGCGGAAGATGTCATGGAGCGATTCAGCGTAAATCTCTTCGCGCTTGCCTTCTAAAGGGTAAAAGGGATAAACAAAAATCAGCACCGCCTGCACCCAGTTATTCAGAGATGCACGACGCTGATAGGTGCGGACCAGATTATTGTGCTGATCGAAGAGACTGGCGGTAATCGTATAATTCCAAGTGTAAGGCATCGGAATCAAGGTCAGACTCAAGGTACTGACAGTTGCGCTCAGACACTGCTGCTTGAATGAAGATTCCTCGAAGAAATCCACCTGCAGGGTATATTCGTGTCCAGCCCGGAAGCTGTCCAATTCCTGACGTCGCTTGGGATTGTTGACGTCGTCAGGTGATTCGGTAAAGGTGACGTACTGGGAAATGTTACTGATCTCGCCGAGCGCATCGCGGAATAGGTTGTCAAAATCTTTTACCCCATGCCCTTGCAGCTTGGGGATGGCATCGAAACCGTGTTCTTGCGTCAAATGCCGGATCAAGAAAAAGATGCTCACCTTTTGGGCGCCGGAATTCTTTTCGGCGGGTCGCCCGTAAGCCCCCGACATCGGCGAACGGGAGGCGGCACAGCCAACCAACATCCCAACCATCAAAACCACCGTTACCAGTCCCAACCAATATTGGACCGCCTTGCACCAATGCTTTCGCTGCATAGTGACCCTCCTGCCTATGGGTTGTACCAGCTTATTCCACGCTCTTTGTGCACAGTATAAACGGCGTCCGAGTTCCGGCAATGAGCGCGCATGATTCTACGTCAGCGGTTATTTTTGAGATCGGCGATCGGACCGGCGCAGGTTTACCATGGCGACCGTTGGCCGTACATCGACAGGGTCCTTGACCACGCTACGACAAAGGAGAGTTATGTCGATTACTCTGATCAAACAGCAGATCAACCGCTTTCTGTCGAGCCAGACGCCGGAAGTTATTTCCATCAAAGGGGCCTGGGGGGTGGGCAAGACCTACGCCTGGAATACCTACCTGGTCGAGGCGAAAAACCGCAATCGGCTCGCTCCGGAAAAGTACGCCTATGTGTCGCTCTTCGGCATCAATTCCCTGGCCGAGCTGAAATTCGCCATCTTCGAAAACCTTATCGACCGCAAGACGATCGGACGCAAGCCCTCCCTCGCCACTTTTCAGCGGAACCTGAACGAACTCTCCCGCCTGCTCGGCGGCCGGCGCCTGCTGCCGGGTTCCCGGGTCAACCTGGAGCGCTTCGGCTTCATGATCGAAGCCCTGGCTTTTCTCTCCCTGGATAAAACCCTGATCTGCATCGACGATTTCGAACGCAAGGGGAACGATGTCGAAACTCGCGACATTCTCGGCCTGATCACCCAGCTGAAAGAGCAGAAAAAATGCAAGATCGTCCTTATTCTCAATGACGAAAATCTCGACGACGAGGCCTCCGTCGACTATGTCAAGCTGCGGGAAAAGGTGATCGACACCGAACTGCGCTTCGCCCCGACGGCGGAAGACTGCGTGGAAATCGCCCTCGGCACCGGCAAGGTCGCCGCCCTGCTGCGCGAGCCCATCGTCCGCCTGGGCATCAACAACATCCGCGTCATCAAAAAGATCGAAAGCCTGGCGGCGCTCCTCGCCCCCGTGTTGAAAAATTTCGACGATGCCATCCTCAAACAGGCCCTGAAAACCCTGAGCCTGCTGACCTGGTGTTTTTACAGCCAGTCGAGCGACGCGCCCAACTACAATTTCGTGATCAGCCGCACCAGCAGTTTCGACGATCTCAACGAAGAACTCCTCTCCACCCAGCAGCTGCACTGGTGCGCGATTCTGCGACAGTATGACAACTTTTCCATGGATGAATTCGACCGCCGGATCGCCTGTCTCGTCGAAAACGGCTATGTCAATGAAGCCGACATTCAGGCGCAAGCAGCGATCGTGCAGCGGAAAATCGCCGCCGCCGGTTCGGAACATTCCTTTCAGGAAGCCTGGCGGCGGTTTTACGAATCCTTCGACGATGACAGTCAGGAGGTCATCAAATGCCTTTCGGACAGCTTCAAGGATAACGCCCGCCATATCAGCCCAGCGAACCTGGACGGCACCGTGCGCCTGCTCCGGCACCTGGGCAGAAACTCCGTCGCCGGCAAGCTCATCGATCTCTACATTGACATGCGTCGGGACGAGGCCGCCCTCTTCTCGCAGAGCCTGGCCGCGGTTCCGGCCGAGATCAGGGACGCCGAGGTGATCGAAAAGTTCACCCGGCAACTGCGGGAGATGCGGGCGGGCCAGCCGCTCAGGGAGATTTGTGCCAAGCTGGCGGATGGTGGCGGAAGTGACGAGGAAGAAGAGCGGATGAGCAAGGCCGAGGTGGCGGAATACGTGCGCCTGTTCAAGGAGCTGAAAGGCCCGGAACTCACCCATTATGTCGATTTCTGCCTGTCCTTCGGTCGCCGCGGAACAGGCACGGCCAGCCAGCGGAACATTTCCGAAAAAGCGACGGAAGCGCTGAAAATCATCGGCCGGGAAAGTCGCCTGAACGCCAGCCGCGTCAGCCGCTTCGGCATCCGGGTGGGGTGAGACTTATCCCCCCACCAGCCCCAGACTAAGCCAGGGCCAGTAGGTGATGAGCAGGACGCAGAAGAGCAGCAGCAGCAGGAACGGCAACGTGGCGCGGTAGAGGGTGAGGATCGGCTGGTCAAAGCGGTAGCTGGCGATGAACAGGTTGAGGCCGACGGGCGGGGTGAGGTAGCCGATCTGCATGTTGGCGAGGAAGATGATCCCCAGGTGCAGGGGGTCGACGTTGAAACCGACCGCCACCGGCAAAATCAGCGGCACCACCAGCACCAGCGCCGAGAAGATGTCGAGCAGGCAACCGAGCAGCAGCAGAAAAAGGTTGAGCCAAAGGAGGAAGGTCAGGCGACTGGAGACGTGGGCCTGCACCCAATCGAAGAGCCGCTCCGGCACCCCGGCGTCGATGAGCACGTTGGTCGAGGCCAAAGACACGCCGAGGATGATGAGGATGCCGCCGACCATGAGCATCGCCTGGCGGACGATGCCCGGCAGCTGCGTCACCTTGATCTCGCGCAGGATGACGACCTCGACCGTCAGCACGTAGAGGGCGGTGACGGCGGCCGCCTCCGAGACGGCGAAATACCCGCTGTAGATTCCCCCCAGGACGAGGAAGGGGAGTGGCAGCTCCCAGGCCGCATCCAACAGCGCCCGCCCCGGCCCGACGGCGGGTGCGGACTCCTCCCGAGGCAGGCGGCGGCTGTGCCAGAAGGCGTAACCGAGGAGCAAGGCCAGCATGAGCAGACCGGGCAGCAGGCCGGCGACGAAGAGCCGGTCGATGCCGACCCCCCGGCCGACCTCGGTCTGCTGGGCGACGATGCCGTAGAGGATGAGGGGGAGCGAGGGGGCGAAGAGCAGGCCGAGACTCCCCGAGGTGGTAATCAGGCCGAGATTGAAGCGTTCGTCGTACCCCGCCTGTTGCAAGGCTGGATAGAGGAGAGCGCCGAGGGCGACGATGGTCACTCCCGAAGCGCCGGTGAAGGCGGTAAAGAACGCGCAGGCGACCAGGGCGACGGCGGCGAGGCTGCCGGGGAGCCGGCCGAACAGGGCGCGAGTCAGATTGACCAGGCGGCGCGGCGCGCCGCTTTCTCCGAGCAGGTAGCCGGCGAGGGTGAAGAGAGGGATGGCGAGGAGCACCGGCATCTCGGCGAGACGGAAGACCTCCACGGCGAGGGCGGCGAGATCGATCTCGGCCCGCTGGTAACCGAGCAGGGCACCGGCGGCGATGATGGCGAAGAGCGGCGCGCCGAAGAGCGCGAGGAGGAACAGGCCGAGAGCGATCAGGAGCATGGCGGCTCCTTGGCGGTGAGTTCGAACAGGCGGCGACCGGCGGCGACCAGGTAGCGCCAGGCGATCAGGGCGAAGGCCAGGGGGATGGCGGCCTGGAAGATCCAGGCCGGAACCTGGCCGAGCAGGGTCGAGCCGAATTCCCGCTCCATCAGCACGAAGCGTCCGGCGTGCCAGGCGCAGAAACCGCAGACGACGGCGGTGAAGAGGGCGGTGACAAGCTCCGCCAGGGCCGCGAAGCGCTCCGGCAGAAAGCGGGAGAGAACATCGATCTTGATCTGCTTTCCCTCGCCGGCGGCGGCCACCGCCCCGGCCAGGCCCAACCAAAGGAGCAACAGCTTCAGGAACTCGTCGGCCCAGAGAAAACCCCCGCCGAAAAGGTTGCGGGCGACGATCTGCCAGACCGCCAGCGCCACCATCACCAGCAAGAGCGCGCACAGCAGCAGGTTTTCCAGCCCCCGCCCCAGCCGTTCGAGTCCCGCGAAAAACCGGCTCATGGCTGACTTCCGCTCCGTCTTTCCTTCAGCAGCGCGACGATCCGCCGGTAGAATTCCGGCGAAAAAGCACCCTCGGCGCCGAGTCGAGCGATGGCCGTTTCCGCCCGTTCGCGCATGAGCGCCACCTCGCCCGGTTGCGGCGTCACGAAACTCAGCCCCTGCTTGCGCAGGGTGGCGACGGCCACCGCCTCGTCCGCCCGGTTCTGCTGGTTGAATCCCCGATAAACCCGCTCCATCACCTCGCGCACGACCTGCCGATCAGCCTCGTCGATCTGGTCGTAGACCTTCCGGTCGATGATCAGGACCGCGCAGAGATAGGCCATGGGCGCATCGGTGACGTACTTGACCTTGGTGTGCCACTGGAAAGCCAAAGCGCCGATGGGAGAAACCCCGACAATATGCACCAGTCCCGTCTGCAAGCCGGTGAGCACATCGCTGATCGGCAGCGAAATGGGGGAAAGTCCGAGCTCCTCCATGACCGCCGAGGTCACCGTGTCTCCTTCCGGCACCCAGAGTTTCTGTCCCTTCAGGTCGTCGAGGCGGGCGATGGGCCGGTTCCCCATGAGCAGGGCGAAGCCCCCTTCGGCAAAACCGAAACTGGCGAAGCCTTGTTTTTCCAACCCCGCGCGCAGCAGGGGATCGAACTCGGCGCGCACCGCGTCGATCTCGGCCAGGGAGTCGAAGAGCAGGGGCAGACCGTAGAGGCTCATCTCCGGATAGATCTCGGCCAGGCCACCGCCGGTGAAGGCCCCCCCGTGCAGCTGGCCGATGCGGATCTTGCGCAGCATGCTCTTCTCGTTGCCCATGACCCCGCCGCCGTAGAGCTTGAACTCCACCCGCCCGGCGGTGCGCTCCTTGATTTCCGCCGCCCCCCGGCGCATCTCGTTCATCCACGCCGACCCTTCCGGCGCCAGGGTGCCGAGCTTGAGGGTCACGGCCGCCGCCGGCGCGGCCAGGAGCAGAAACAGAAAGGTTACCAGAAGATAACGCATGAGAAACTCCCCGCCGGAAACCCGGCGATTGCGGTGAATTTGGCGTAAGGGCGAGGCGATGCCTCGCCCATTCCCGTCCCGATCAGAAATAATCGTCCGCCGACGCCAGCAGGGCGCGGGCTTCTTCCCGCGCCAGCACGTTGAACAGGGTCAGCCCCTCGGCCATGGGATCGGCGGCGAGCACCTCGGCGAGCAGCCGGTCGTGCAATTCGCGGTCGTAGAACATGCGTGCGTAGCGCCGGGCCAGTTCGACCTTGGCCGTCAGGTTGCGCCCCCCGGAAAGCTCCAGCGCCCGTTCCAGATGGGCGCGCCCCCGTTCGGGCTCTCCCCCCAAAGCCGGTGGCCGCAGCAGCCGTAGCATACCGAGATAGAGCTGCGGGGCGCCCTGCTGGTAACTTTCGTCCAGTTCCACCAGACGGGCGAAAAGCGCCTCGACCTTGGGCAGATCGGCCAGCGCCGCCGGATCCTCTTCATTGGCCTGCAAGCGAGCCAGCCAGGCGACACCAAAGACGTACAGCCGGGGCACATCCCGTTTGTTGAACCGGGAGAGGGCCACGGCGAAATCGTCCGCCGGGAGTTCCGACAAAGGCGCCACGCCCCGGAACTCAATCAGCCGGCGGCCGTAAAGCCAGGCCCGTTCCGCCTGCCGCCGCCGCTGAACGGGGTCGGGCGCCGTCAGGGAACTGTTCAGCGCATAGAGGGAAGCGGCGGAAGAAAGCAGCTTTTTATCCGCCGGATCGTCCAGCAGCAAACTGTCGAGCAGCAGCAGATAGGCGGGAATCCCCTGGCGGACGGTCTGGGGGTCGGGATGGTCGAGTACCGCCCGGGAGAGGTCGTCGCTCATGCGGCCGATACAGCCGCCCAGCAGTAACAGGACTGCGAGTAAAGCGCTGGGAAGAGCAAGGCGTCGGCATGTCATAAAAATAACCCTAGGTTCAATGAAACGCCCTTCATCGACAGGCAATCCAGTGGGCGCGAAGAGAAGGAATCTTCATGAATTTATACCATCCCCAGCATCTCATGCAAGGAGCGGTCACCCGCCGGAACTGACCGAACCGCCCCACGGGAGGAAACGCGGCTTTTTCTTTACCCCTCCCACTCCCCCTGTTATTCTCCGGCTCGACTCTTTGCAAGGACCACCCATGCGCATCCTCCATACCTCCGACTGGCACCTCGGCCGCCAGTTTCACAATGTTTCCCTGCTCGACGATCAGCGCCACGTCCTGCGGCAGATCATCGACATCGTCCGCGACCGGAAGGTCGACGTGGTGCTGGTCGCCGGCGATGTCTACGACCGTTCGGTGCCGCCGGCGGCGGCGGTGGAGCTCCTCGACGACACCATCCACCGCATTTGCGCCGAACTCAAGGTGCCGATGATCCTTCTCGCCGGCAACCATGACGGGCCCCGGCGCCTGGGCTTCGCCGCCCGCCAGCTGGCCGGGGCCGGATTGCATGTGGCCGGGCCGCTGTGGAGCGTGCCGCGCCCGGTGGTGCTCAAAGGCGCAACCGGCGAGGTGGCCTTCTACCCCATCCCCTACGCCGACCCGGCGACGGTGCGGGAGATTCACGGTGCCGAGGTCGCCGATCACGACAGCGCCCTGGCCTACCTGCTCGGCCGGGTGCGGGCGGACAACGGCCCGGCCCGTCCCTGTGTGGTTCTCGCCCACTGTTTTCTCGCCGGAAGCGAGCCTTCCGAGTCGGAACGCCCCCTCTCCCTCGGCGGCGCCGACGCCGTTTCACCGGAGCATTTCCGAAATTTCAGCTATGCCGCCCTCGGCCACCTGCACGGCCCGCAATGGCGGGGAGCCAAGCATATCCGCTATTCCGGCTCGCCCCTCAAATATTCCTTCTCCGAGGAGCGGCAACGCAAGTCGGTGACCCTGGTCGACCTCGACGAAAGTGGCAAAGCCGCCATCGAACTCATCCCCCTGACACCCCGCCACGACCTGCGCTCTCTCGAAGGCAGTCTCGCCGAGCTGCTCGCGGCGGGGGTAAACGATCCCGGGAAGGAAGATTACCTGCTGGCGCGCCTCACCGACACCCACGCCATCCTCGACCCCATGGGCAAGCTGCGCGCGGTCTATCCCAACGTGTTGCATCTGGAACGTCCCGGCCTGATGGCCCGGGGCGAGACGTTGCAGGTCAATCGCGACCGCCTGAAGCAGGGGGAGTTGGCCATGTTCGAGGATTTCTTCGAGCAGGTGACGGGAAACCAACCGAGCGCCGAGCAACGCCGGGTCGTCGCCGATGCCCTCGACCGTCTGCACCGGGAGGAGTTCTGAGATGCGCCCGCTGACCCTGGCCCTGAGCGCCTTCGGCCCCTTTCCCGGCACGGAAACGATCCGTTTTTCCGACTTCGGAGAAAATCCCCTCTTTCTCATCAACGGCCCGACCGGCGCGGGCAAGACCACTCTCCTCGACGCCATCTGCTTCGCCCTTTACGGCAAGACCACCGGCGACGAGCGGGAGGGGGCGCAGATGCGCTGCGACCTGGCCCCGCCCGACATCCTCAGCGAAGTGACTTTCGCTTTCGAGCTGGGCGGACACCGCTTCCGCATCCGCCGGGTACCGGAGCAGCAACGTCCCAAAGCCAAGGGGGAAGGGACCACCACCCAGAATCCCGAGGCGCAACTGGTGGAGCTCTTGCCCGACGGCGGCGAACGGCTCATCGTCGCCGCCAAGGTCAGCGAAGCGACCCGGGAGATCGAGGACCTGACCGGCCTCTCCGTCGAGCAGTTTCGCCAGGTGATGGTCCTGCCCCAGGGGAAGTTCCGCCAGCTGCTGCTGGCCGATTCCAGCGAGCGCGAGAAGATTTTCGGTCAACTTTTCCAAACCCGCATCTACAAGCAACTGGAAGAACATCTCAAGATTCGGGCCGCCGAAATCCGCCGGAAGCGGGAGGAGCAGCGGATTCTGCAGGCGGGGATTCTGAGCGGAGCAGAGTTGGAGAGCCGCGAACATCTCGAAACGGAATTGACCGCCTGCGCGCCGGCCTGTACGACGGCCCGGAAAGAGCGGGAGGCCAAAGAGACGGCACACTCCGCGGCGGAGAAAGCGCTGACCCAGGGGCAGGCGCTCGAACAGAATTTTGTCCGATGGGATAAAACGGCAGCGGATCTTACGCAGTGCGAAGAAGATCGACCCCGGATCGATGCCATCCGTATCCAGATCGCCAACGCCGAACAGGCCGCCAAACTCGCCCCCCTCTTTGCCGACCGCGGCCGCTGCGAAAAGGATCTGGCGCAGGCGCAAAGCGAAGCCGATGCAGCGACCAGACGCCTGGCCTCCGCCCGGAAAGCGCTGGAAGAGGCGACCGAAAACCGCCAGGCGACCGCTCAACTGCAGATCGATCTGAAACAGGCGAACGAGGAACTGACCCGCCTGAAGGGGTATCGCGAGCGGGTCGAAGGACTGGCCAAAGCCCGCACCAAAAGGGAGGTAGCCGACCGGGCGGCGAAACAGGCCGAGCTGGTGCTGCGGTTCAAACAGCTCGCCGAGCGCTACCTGACCCTCCACAACCTCGAAAAGAAAAAACTGGAAGTCGAACAGCAGCAGGAAATCCTCGCCAAGGCGCGGGAGCGGGAAGAGACCCGGCGCCGTGAACACCAGGAGCGGGAACAGCTCGCCAAACGCCTTGAACTCGCCTGGCACCAGGGGCAGGCCGCGATCCTCGCCCGCGAGCTGCAGGAGGGCGCCCCCTGCCCCGTCTGCGGCAGCACCGAACATCCGACCCCGGCCCATACCGACCGGGAGCTCCCCAATCAACAGCAGGTGGAACAGGCCCGCGAAGCGGTGCGGCTGACGATGGAAGCCCTTGAAGAAGCCAGGCAACAGACAACAAAAAAACAGGAGCGTCTGCGCGACCTCGAACGCGAGGCGAAGAGCCTGCGGGAGTTCGTCACCACCGACGCCGGCCTCGACCGGTTGAAGGAAGAGATTCGAGCCCTGCAGGAAGAGGCCAAGAACCTGGCCTTCTCGCTCCCCGACCGCGAAGGGATTCAGCTCCTCGACGCGGAAACGCTGCGTGCCGAGCGGGAAGCGGCGCGGAGCTCCGTAGCGGCGGCGCAGGCCCTGGTGGCGAGTGCCGAACAGGAACTCCCGGAGGCCTATCGCGAACGGGGAGCCCTCGACGGCGCCATCGCCAAGACCACGGCCACCGTCACCCGGATCGAGAAGGAAATCGAAGGGCTCGAAACCTGTTTCCAGCAGGCGACAAATGCCCTGACCGCCGCCGGGACGGCCGGCGATGCCGCCGCGACACAACGACAAAAAGCCGAAACCGCTCTCGCCGAGGCGCGGCAATGTGCCGCCAACGCCCTCGCGGCAAGCTCCTTCACCGATGAAACGGCCTACCGCTCCGCCCTCCTCGATGACGCGGAACTGAAGCAACGAAAAGTGGCAGAGAAAGACTTCGAGAAGAAGTTGGAGCAATTGACCGGGGCCCACAAGCAGCTGGGCGAACTGCTTCAGGGGCTGGCACGCCCTGATCTCGCCGCGCTCATGGCCACAACGGCCGCCGCGAAAGAGGCGAAGGATAGGGCCACCGAAACATGGACCGGCCTCGACAAACGCTTGAGTCTGCTGCTCGACACTCGGAAAAAACTGGAGAGTACCGCCGCCGAACAAAAGAAACTGGACGACGAGTACGCCGTGGTCGGCACCTTGAGCGACGTCGCCAACGGTCAGACCGGCGACAAGATCAGCCTGCAGCGCTTCGTTCTCGGCGTTCTGCTCGACGACGTGCTGATCGAAGCGAGCCATCGCCTCCACCTCATGAGCAAGGGACGCTACCGGCTGCTGCGCAAGGAAGACCGGGCCAAGGGGAACAAGGCCTCGGGGCTGGAACTGGAAGTGGAGGACGCTTACACCGGCAAGACCCGGCCGGTGGCGACCCTCTCCGGCGGCGAGAGCTTCATGGCCGCCCTCTCCCTGGCTCTCGGGCTGTCGGACGTGGTCCAGGCCTACGCCGGCGGCATTCGCCTCGACACCCTCTTCATCGACGAAGGCTTCGGCAGCCTCGACGCCGAATCCCTCGACCTGGCGATCCGCGCCCTGGTCGATTTGCAAGCCACCGGCCGGATGATCGGCATCATCTCCCACGTCGCCGAACTGAAAGAACAGATGCCGCTGCGCCTCGACGTCATCGCCGACCGCGCCGGCAGCCGGACGCGACTGGTCAAACCCTGAACGCCACCCGATACGCTCAACCGGGGCGGCATCGCCCCCCAGCGACAGGGGGCAAAATCCGGAGGTTCCCATGAGTGGATGCTGTAGTGACGGCTGCTCCCTGGAGCGGCTTCAGGAACGGCAACGCGGCACCCTGCGGGCGGTGCTGGGCATCAATGCGTTCATGTTCTTCGTCATCGTCGGCGCGGCCCTTTACGGCCGCTCGACGGCGCTGTTGGCCGACAGCCTCGACAACCTCGGCGACGCCCTGACCTACGGGCTGAGTCTCTACGCCGTCACCAAGGGGCCCGTCATCAAAGCGAAAGTCGCCCTGTTCAAAGGGGGCCTGATTTTCCTGGCGGCGCTGGTCGTCGCCGCCCAGATCCTTTACCGGCTCTTCGTGCCCAGCGTTCCTCTCTTTGCCGCCATGGGCATCTTCAGCCTGGCCGGGCTCGCGGCCAATGCCCTCTGTCTCTACCTGCTGTGGCGCCACCGTCACGAAGACGTGAACATGAGCTCTGTGTGGGAATGTTCACGCAATGATATCGCCTCGAACCTTTCGGTTCTCGTGGCGGCCGGCGCCGTGGCGCTCAGCGGTTCCGGCTGGCCCGACCTGCTCGTTGCCCTCGGTCTGCTGACGATCCTGTTGCGTTCGGCCTATCGCGTCATCATGTCCGCCCACGCCGTCCTCCAGGCCGAGAAATAACGACGGCGGCGCGGTTCCCGACAGTTCGAGCTCTCCTTATCCGACTCACGGTCATGAGTATCTTTGAGGCGGACCCATTGAATAGGTTCGGAACCCTGAAGCAACCTCCCATCGCCGCCCGCCCCGACCTGTTCGTGCGGGAATTTTCTCTCGCCAACGGCTTGCAATACCCCGATTTCGGACCATAATCATGGTGCTTGCGACGGTGTTTCACCGTAATTATTATTCGTGATTTTTGAACAAAGAAGCGGAGGAAAACATGAAAGCCTACGGCGCGGAATTTTTCGGTACTTTCTGGCTGGTTCTGGGCGGCTGCGGCAGCGCGGTTCTCGCCGCCGCCTTTCCCGAGGTCGGCATCGGTCTGCTCGGCGTCTCCCTGGCCTTCGGCCTCACGGTTCTGACCATGGCCTACGCCATCGGCCATATTTCCGGCTGTCATCTCAACCCGGCCGTCTCCGTCGGCCTCTGGGCCGGGGGCCGCTTCCCGGCGAACCAGTTGTTACCTTACATTGTCGCCCAGGTTCTGGGGGCGGTCGTCGCCGGCGGCGTTCTCTACCTCATCGCCAGCGGCAAGGTCGGCTTCGACGTGACGGCGGGGTTCGCCTCCAACGGCTACGGCGAGCACTCCCCCGGCGGCTATTCCCTGCTCGCGGCACTGGTTACGGAAGTGGTCATGACCATGATGTTCCTGCTCATCATCCTCGGCGCCACGGACGAACGCGCCCCGCAAGGCTTCGCGCCGCTCGCCATCGGCCTCGGCCTGACCCTGATCCATCTGATCAGCATCCCCGTCACCAACACCTCGGTCAACCCGGCGCGCAGCACCGGCGTCGCCCTCTTCGTCGGCGATTGGGCGCTGGTGCAATTGTGGCTCTTCTGGATCGCGCCCATCGTTGGGGCGATCCTGGGCGCGCTCATCTACCAATTCATCGGCAAGCCCGGGCGCTAGCCCGCCAACGAAAGGCCAACACATGAATATCACGGATCTATTAGGCGGCATGATGCAGGCCGGCATGGCCCCCTCGACCAACCGCCGCCTGAAAAACGCCATGGGCGGACAAGGCGGCGGCCTCCTCGAAAGCCTCGGCGGCATGCTCGGCGGCCAGGCCGGCGCGGGCGGAGGACTGGGAGATCTGCTCTCCGGCGCCTTGGGCGGCAAGGGAGCGGGGGGACTCGGCGGCATGCTCGGCGATGTCCTGAACCAGGCCGGCCAGAAGGCGGGCGGCAACCGGAACCTGGCCCTCGGCGGTCTCGGCGCCCTCGCCGGCGCCCTTCTCGGCGGCGGCGGAAAATCCATGCGCGGCGCCCTCGGCGGCGGGGTCATGGCCCTGCTCGGGGCGATGGCCTTCAAAGCGCTGCAGGGCAGCGGTCAGGAAACCGGCAAGGTGCCCCTGGGATTGACCGAACCGCAAACCGAATCCGACCAGCGCGCCCTGGAACAGCAGGCGGAACTGGTGTTGCAGGCGATGATCAACGCGGCCAAATCGGACGGCCAGATCGATCAGGAGGAGATTCAACGGATCGTCGGCAAACTGCGGGAGATGGGGGCGGACGAGGAAGCCCTCGATTATGTGCGGGCACAGATGCAAGGCCCCATGCGCACCGACCACCTGATCGCGGCGGCCGGGGGACAAGCGGAAATCGCCGCCGAGATTTATGCCGCCTCGCTCATGGCGATCGAGGTGGATACCCCGGCGGAAAAGATGTATTTGAATCAACTGGCTTCAGGACTGTGTCTCGATCCGAGCATCACCCGACGCATCGAAGAGATGATCGATCTGCAACCGGCCTGACCGGCCGTTCTCCAAACAGGGCAAGAACAAGTCAAAACCAGGGAAGGCCGCCTCGAAGTCCGATCGCGCAGGCGGCCTTCTCGTCGGTCCCGAGCCGGAAAAAGCCCGGGCCCTTTACAATCCGGGAGGATATTTGCCGATATCGGGCGGGCCGGAAACTGTGCATATTCCAAAAGCCATTGCAGATTTTTCAGGGGGGGGTGCCAAGTGGGCGAAGAAACTCTGCTCGAAACGAATCCCGAAGTGCTGAACCAGGAAAAGCGCATCCTGGCCGAAATCATGAAGGCCACCGACTTCATGCTTGTTTACCTCGACACCGACTTCCGTTTCATGGCGGTCAATCCCGCCTATGCCGAGACCTGCCGGATGACTCCGGAAGAACTGATCGGAAAAAACCATTTCGAGCTCTATCCGAACGCGGAGAACGAAGCCATTTTCCGCCGGGTCCGGGAGACCGGCGAGGCGGTCTTTTTCAAGGACAAGCCCTTCGAGTTTCCCGACCAGCCGGAACGAGGCGTCACCTACTGGGACTGGAGCCTGACCCCGGCCAAGGATGCCGCCGGCGTTATCGAGGGGCTGGTCTTCTCCCTGCGGGAAACGACCCCCTACAAGCGGATGGAACTGGCCCTGCGCGAGAGCGAAGAACGCTACCGGTCGCTGTTCGACAACCAACTCAATGCCTTCTGCCGCTGCCGAATGATCTTCGACGAGCAGGGTCGGCCCGTCGATTACGAATACCTTGAAGCCAACCGGGCTTTCGAAACGATGAGCGGCTTCGTCGATGTCGTCGGCAAGAAGGTCAGCGAGGTCATTCCCGGGGTTTTAGACGCCCATCCCGAGATGTTTGCCGCCTACGGCCGGGTCGCCACCACCGGGATTCCCGAAAAATTCGAAATCCACTTCACCCCGACGGGGCGCTGGTTCGACGTAGCGGCGTACAGCGCACAACCGGGCTTCGTCACCATCCTTTTCGAGAACATCACCGAACGTAAACGCCACGCAGAGACGCTCCGACAAAACGCCGAGCGGGAGCGGGCGCGGGCCTTGGAACTGGAAGCGATCATGGAAGCGGTCCCCGCCGCGGTGCTGATCAGCCAGGACCCGTCGTGCCGGTTCATTACCGGCAATCGCGCCGCCTACCAGCTGCTGCGTATGCCGCCGGGAACCAATACCTCGAAGAGCGACCCCGAAGCGCCAGTTGCCCACTTCCGGGTGTTCCACCGGGGGCGCGAGCTGGCACCGGACGAGCTGCCGCTGCAGCGGGCCGCTTGTGGCGAGATCATCCGTGACTTCGAGGAGGATATCGTCTTTGCCGATGGCGACCGGGTTTCCGTCTTCGGCAATGCCGTCCCCCTGTCGGGACCGGACGGTCAACCGGTGGGCGCGGTGGCGGCGTTCACCGACATCACCGCCCGGGTCCGCGCCGAAGAGGAGCTGCGGCGGGCACAGCGGGAGGCGGAAGCGGCGAATCGGGCCAAAAGCGAGTTCGTCGCCAACATGAGCCACGAAATCCGCACCCCTCTGACCGGCATGCTCGGCATGCTCGAACTGCTCGGCGCAACCAACCTGGATCCCCGCCAGGAGGAATATCGGGAACGGGCGAAAATTTCCGGTGAGACCCTGCTGCGCGTCATCAACGACATTCTCGATTTTTCCCGGATCGAAGCCGGCAAGATGGAAATCGCCGAGGCCCCTTTCAATCTCCGTCGCTGCCTGCAAGG
Source organism: uncultured Desulfuromonas sp. (assembly GCA_937982495.1). Lineage (GTDB taxonomy): Bacteria > Desulfobacterota > Desulfuromonadia > Desulfuromonadales > Trichloromonadaceae > Trichloromonas. Next base: position 663 of record CALJLX010000185.1, on the reverse strand, counting down.
GGCCGTGGACATTTTTGACCTGCCGGCCAGGCAGAAGAATCTGGCTCTTGACCTGGAGTTCCGAATCGACGGTGTGGAGACCGTCATCGGCGACGGCGACCGCCTGCGCCAGTTGCTCTTCAACCTCGTCGGCAATGCTCTCAAGTTCACGGAGCGGGGTTCGATCCGCGTGGTCGTATCGACGGCGGATGACGGCGCCGTGAAGGCCCAGCAGCGGCTCTTCCGAATCGACGTGAGCGATACGGGGATCGGCATCCCGGCCGACAAACTCGAACAGATTTTCGAAAGTTTCGTTCAGGTCAACAGCAGCTTCAATCGCAGCTACGGGGGGAGCGGCCTGGGCCTGGCCATCAGCCGCCGCCTGGTGGAGCTCATGGGCGGGCAGCTTTCCGCGCGCAGCGAACTCGGACGGGGCAGTACCTTTACCATCCAGCTGCCGCTGCGGGTTGCCCCGGCCATCGAACTATCGGCGGCGGAACCGGCCTCGGGACCCGCACCGGCCCGCACCGTCGCGGCGGGAATCGCCGAAAAAAAAGGGCTGCGCATTCTGCTGGCCGAGGACGACACCATCATCCAGCGACTGCTGCAACTGGTTCTTGCCGAAAAAGGGTACCGGGTGACCTTGGCCAATAACGGCGCCCAGGCCCTGGAAATCTGGGGACA
>CALJLX010000184.1 GCA_937982495.1 uncultured Desulfuromonas sp. | reverse complement strand
TGCCGATATCGGGGTTGACCCCGTAGGCGCTGGTCGTCCCGCCGCGCAGCCCGACTTCCTCCTGCACCGTGGAGACGACATGGAGATCGACCGGCGCCGGCCCCCGCCGCCGCACTTCCTGCAAGACGCGGGCAACGACGAAGGCGCCCATCTTGTCGTCGAAGGCGCGGGAAATGATCCGGTCTCCTTGCAAACACTCCAGCCCCACGGCGAAGGTCGCGGGATCGCCGATGGCCACCAGTTTCTCGGCCTCGGCCCGATCGACGCAGCCGATGTCGATAAACTGGCTCTTGAGCTTGACCACCGTCTCCCGGTCCTTGGTCTCCATCATGTGAATCGGTTTCTTGCCGACGACGCCGAGAATGGGGCCGGAGGCGGTGTGGACATAAACCCGCTGTCCCGGCACCAGATGAGCGTCGACCCCGCCGATGGCGGCGAAGAAGAGGAAGCCGTTGTCGTCGATATGCTTGACCATGAAGCCGATCTCGTCGCAATGCCCGGCGAGCATCACCCGGGGGCAATGCTCCCCGGCGCCGGCGATGCGGGCAATGACGTTGCCCATGACGTCGGTCCGCAACTCATCGGCCACCGGCTCCAGCACCCGCCGGATGACCCGCTGCGCCGGCTGCTCGAAGCCCGAAGGGCTGGGGGTTTCCACCAATTCCCGCAAAAAATCGAAATCCATCTGTTCCATGGTTACAAAATCCTTGAATGAAAAAGTTCCTTCAGCTTTCGGTCTTCAGCCTACAACCTTACCCCCACCGCCCTGAATACCAGCTCCGCCGAATTTTTCCGGCACTGCTCGAACTGGTCGTCGGAGAGCCCGGCGCCGAGGGCGATTTTGCGAGCCATTTCCAGGGGAACGAGATCGCCGGGGGCGTGGGCGTCGTTGTTGATCACCAGCCTGGCCCCCGCCGCCAGCGCCAGCTTGGCGACATGGCCGTTGGTCAGACAGTGCCCCTTGCGCGTGGTGATTTCCAGACAGACGCCCCCTTGGGCGGCGAGCGCCGCCTCCTCGGCACTGAGCAGACCGGGATGGGAGAGGATGTCGACCCCGGCCTCGATGGCCGCCCGATTGGTGCCGGCGGCCACCGGCTCGACGATGGTTTCACCGTGACAGACCACCAGTTTCGCCCCCAGGGAACGGGCCTCGGCTGTCGCCTCGGCGATCCTTGCCGGGGGGATGTGGGTCAATTCGATGCCGGGGATCACCGTCATCCCCAGGGACTTGCCGAGATCCTGGGCGATCCGCGACAGGCGGGGAATAATCAGGTCCATGTTGGAGAAATCCCCGTGATCGGTGATCGCCAGGGCGCGATAGCCGGCCACCGCCGCCCGACGAGCCAGCTCGAAGGGGATGAGTTCGCCGTCGCTGAAAACGGTATGGGTATGCAGATCGATCATAGGTCCTCGCGTGCCGGCAACGGCCGGCGAAATTGGGATGCGAAAAAAGCCAGCAGTTCGCGAAAGCTTTTACGATCCCCTTTTTTCAGAAAAAAAGCTCCCTTCTTCGGCTCATCGAAGGCGGCCGTCACCACCGGTGCCTGGGCGCGGTTCTGGAAGAACTCCCGGGCCGCCGCCATCCCCGCCCCTTCGGAAAGGCAGAGAACACCGAACAGCCGCCGCAGGAAGGGGGTCCATAGAGGCGCGGCCTCGCGGGTCGCCGGTAGCACGAAGAGGCGCAGGGCGAAGGTCTCGTTGATCAGCAGTCGGCCGATATCCAGATCGGAAGAGCACACGTCTGAACTCCAGTCACGAATCACAATCTC
>CALJLX010000183.1 GCA_937982495.1 uncultured Desulfuromonas sp. | reverse complement strand
ACTGGGACATCTCCATCGCTCGGGCCGTGTCGACCCTGAAGTTTTTCGAGCGGGAGAATCTGGTTCCCCTCGATCGCATGTCGGCGGTCGGCTACGGTTCCCGGCGTCCCCTGGCCACGGATAAAAACGAGGCGGCTCAAGCCTTCAACCGGCGGGTCGAGTTCGTTCTTGAAAGCATCGGCGGCAATCGCGAGGCGCTGCCCTATCTGATCGATGCCGGAAAACAAGCTCCCTTTTAAGGCGGAAACCTGTTGTTCAGGGTGCGAACCCTTCCGCCGGAAAACGAGAAGAGATCATGGCCGAAAACAAGACCGACGATAAAAGCGAAGAAAAAGGCGGCGGCAAGCTGAAGCTTATTCTGATGATCCTGGGGGCGGTGCTGCTGCTGGTCGGGGTCGGCGTCGGCGCCTACTTTCTCGGTGCCGCCGGCACCGCCAAGCCGGAGGTCGCCGAAACCCCCGCCGCCGCGACTCAGCCCGCCGAGACGGGAGTCGCGCCGGTCGGGCCGATGCTGGCGATGGACGACTTCATCGTCAACATCCTCGACGCCGAAGGCACCCGTTATCTCAAGGTCTCCATGACCCTGGAGCTGCTCACCCCCGAAGGGATGCTGGAGATCGAAGAGCGCAAGGCCCAGGTGCGCGACACCATTCTCCTCTATCTGGGGAGCAAGACCTTCGATGAAATCCGCGATCTGCAGGGCAAGCTGCAATTGCGCGCCGATCTCATCGGCAAGCTCAACGCCCTGCTGACCAAGGGCAAGATCAAAACCATCTATTTCACCGATTTCGTGGTTCAGTAGAGGCGGCCTTGGATCGCATCCTCAGCAGGGAAGAAATCGCGGAACTCCTCTCGGCGGTTCAGCACGGCACCATCGAGACCGCCGCCGAGGTCCCGCCGCCGCCGAGCGATCAGCCGGTGCGCGGGCTCAGCCTGGTCGGCGGCCGGGGGGGGCTGGGGCGCTGGCGGATTCCCAACCTCGATCTTATCTTCGAGGCCATCGGCCGCGGCTACGGCATCACTCTGACCAACCGTCTGCAACGCCAGGTCGCGGTCAAATATACCGGCAATGATTCCCTGGGCTTCGCCGAGTATCTGGAAAGCGTGCCGAGCAACGCGGCCATCGGTCTGCTCGACCTCGAACCTTTCAAGTCGGGGGCCTTGCTGGTCTACAGCGGCGAACTTTCTTTCATCCTGCTGGAAGTGCTGCTCGGCGGCGCGATCAAGAAGATCGTCCCCTTGCAGCGCTCCCTGACCAGCATCGAAACCACCCTGCTCAAGGGCTTGATGGCGTCTCTCTGTCCCGATCTGAAAAAGGCCTTCGATCCGGTGGAGAAGTTACAGCCGCAGCTGCTGAAGGTTGAAACCAACCCCCGGCTGGTCAATATCGTTCCCCCCGAGGCGGGAATCCTGGTCGTGACCTTCGGGGTGAATCTGGAGGGGCTCTCCGGGGTGATGACCCTGGTCATTCCCCATGCTTCCCTGGAGCCGTTGCGGGACAGGCTGCGCGAGTCGACCCTGTCGGTGGAACTGCGCAACAGCGACGAATGGCCGACTCTGCTCGCCGAAGGGGTGGCGACGATGCCGGTGGAAATCTCGGCCCAGGTCGCCGAGGTGGTGGTCATGGTGCGGGACATTCTCAACTTTCAGGAGGGGGATATCATCGACCTGGGCTGCGCGCCCAACGTCCCCCTCAAGGTGTTGGTCGAAGGACGCCCCAAGTTCTGGGCGACGGGGGGAACCCAGAACGGCAATAAGGCGATTCGCATCATCAACCGGATGCCGCAACGGAGCAAATAATGGACAACAGCAAACAGCCGCAGGGCCAGGGTGAAGTCAAGAATCTCGAATTTCTGCTCGATATCCCCTTGCAGATTTCCGTGGAAGTCGGCCGCAGCCGCATTCTCATCAAGGAACTGCTGGAGATGCAGGAAGGAACGGTGGTTGAGCTCGACAAACTGGCGGGGGAACCCCTCGACGTCTACGTCAACTCGCGCCTCATCGCCCGGGGGGAAGCGGTGCTGGTCAACGAAAAATTCGGCATCCGCCTGACCGACGTGGTCAGTCCCGCCGAACGCATCGAGAATCTGGGCTGAAAGGCGAGGACGGGTGAGGATCATGATGAAGGCGCAAGCCCTGCTCCTTTTTCTGGCCCCGGCTTCCTTGGCCTGGGCCGAGCCGGTCGCCGGCGGCGGGGATCTCTTCATCCCCTGGATCAAGATGATCGTCGCCCTGCTCTTTGTCCTCGGGCTGATCCTGCTGCTCTACTACGGGGCGAGCCGCAAGGGTTTCGGCCTGCTGCCGACCGCCCGGAGCGGCCAGATCAAGGTGCTGGAAATGCGTTCCCTGGGAGCGAAAAAAGGAGTTTGCCTGATCCGGGTGCGGGACGAAGAGTTCCTCCTCGGCCTCGGTGGCGACCGGGTCGAACTGCTGGCGCGCCTTGCGGAGCCGAAAACGACCTTCGCCGAAACCCTGGACAAACAGCCGGGGGAATCGGCATGAGAACCTTGCGTATTCTTCTCCTTCTGCTGCTCGTCCCGGCGCTGGCGCAGGCGCAGGGGTTGCCGACCTTGACCTTCGGCATCGGCGAGGCGACGGAGCCGGGACAGGTCTCCACGGCGCTGCAAGTGCTGATGGTGCTGACGGTGCTCTCGGTGGCCCCGGCGATCCTGCTCATGACCACCGCCTTCACCCGGGTGGTCATCGTCCTCTCCTTCGTCCGCCAGGCCATGGGCACCCAGCAACTCCCGCCGAACCAGATCGTCATCGGCCTGGCGCTCTTTCTGACCCTCTTCATCATGGCGCCGGTCTGGACCAAGATCAACGAAACCGCCCTGCAACCCTATCTGAAGAACGAGCTCGGTCAGCAGGCCGCCCTGGAAAAAGCTCTCGATCCCATGCGCGAGTTCATGCTGGCGCAGACCGCCGAAAAAGATCTGGGCCTGCTCATGGAGATCGCCCGGGTCGAGGCGCCGGCAACCAGGGACGACGTGCCGACCCTGACGTTGATTCCGGCTTTCATGCTCTCCGAATTGAAACGGGCCTTCCAGATGGGGTTCATGATCTACATCCCCTTTCTGGTCGTGGACATGGTCGTCGCCTCGGTGCTCATGGCCATGGGCATGATGATGTTGCCGCCGCCGATTATCGCCATGCCTTTCAAAATCCTGCTTTTCGTTCTGGTGGACGGCTGGGCGCTGGTGGTCGGTTCATTGGTGAAAAGTTTTTATTAGGGTGGAGGCTTAATATGACCCCCGAATTCGTCGTCTCCCTCGGTCGTCAGGCCGTGGAACTGGTGTTGCTGCTCTCCGCCCCCATGCTCATCTGCGCCTTGGTGGTCGGTCTGGTTATCAGTATTTTTCAGGCCGCGACCCAGATCAACGAGCAGACCATGACCTTTGTACCGAAGATCGTCGCCGTGCTCGCCGCCCTGATCATCTTCGCCCCGTGGATGATTCAGAAGCTGCTCTCCTTCACTTCCGGCATTCTGGCGGGTATCGCCACCACCGGCATCTGAGTCGGGTCGTGGACGGCCTGCCTTTCACTGTCGCCGGTTTTCAGCTTTTTCTCATCTGCCTCGCGCGCATGGCCGCCATGCTCGGCACCCTGCCGGTCTTCGGCAGCGGCACGGCGCCGGCGCGGGTGCGCATCGGCCTGGCGGTGATGCTGGCGCTGCTGATCTTCCCGGTGGTCCGCCCCCATTTTCCTCCGCCCGACTTTTCCCCCGTCGCCCTCGCCCTGTTGATTCTCGGCGAAGCCCTGCTCGGCCTGATGGTCGGTTTCATCGCCCAGTTGGTGCTGACCGCCGTCGAGGTCGGCGGCACCATCATCGGCTACAAGATGGGTTTCGCCGCCGCCAACGTCTTCGATCCCCAGAGTCAGCGCCAGGTCGAACTTGTTTCCCAATACCAGAATGTCATCGCCATTCTGATCTTTCTTGCCTTGGACGTGCATCATCTCTTCCTCCGCGCCGTCGTGCGTTCTTATGAACTGCTCCCCCCCGGCGGGATCGATGTGGGGGGCGAGGCGATTCCTTTTCTGGTGAGCCTGGTCAGTCGCATGTTCGTCCTCGGCATCCAGCTCGGCGCGCCGATTTTGGTGGTATTGATCCTGGCCAGCATGGTGATGGGGATCCTCGCCCGGGTCTTTCCCCAACTCAACGTTTTCATGCTCTCCTTTCCCCTCAATATCGGCGTCGGTTTCCTTGTCATGGGTTTGACACTCGGACTGGTGGTGCTGGTGCTGGAGCGGGAATTCGGCGCCCTCCCCGAGCGGATTCTGCATCTTATTCAGGCCTTCAAGTAACCTATCCGGACCCTCCCCGCCCCTTCCCACGCTCCTTCACCAG
>CALJLX010000182.1 GCA_937982495.1 uncultured Desulfuromonas sp. | reverse complement strand
GGGCGGTGGCCGCGTGCCCCATGCCGATATTGCTCACTTCCTTCAAGGTGTCGAGTTGCGCCGGGCTCAGGGTCAAAAGATTCATGGGGAGACTCCGCTTCGCCCGCCGGATGCCGCGCCTTCGTCGAGCAGGCCCTGGGGATCGATGATGAAGACGATACGGCCGTCGCCGAGAATGGTGGCGCCGCTGACCCCGGCGATACGGTCGAGGGGAAAGGCCAGGGATTTGACGAAGGCCTCGCGCTGGCCGACCAGGCGGTCGACCACCAGGGCGATCTTGCGCCCGCGCGCCTCGCTGACCACCACCGGGATCGTCCCGGCGACGGGCTTCGCCGGTTGCCGCAGCATCCGCCGCAGGGAAAGGAGCGGTACCAGTTCGTTCCCCAGCGGCACCACCATCTGCCGCCCCGAGGAACGGATTTCCGCCCGCTCCAGTTCCAGGGTGCGCAGCACCCGGGTAATGGGCAGGGCGACCAGTTCGCCGCCGCACTCCACCAGCAGCAGGCGGATGATCGCCACCGACAAGGGCAAGCGCAACTGGATGCTCGTCCCCCGCCCGCGTTCGGAAGCAATCTGCAAGGTTCCGCCGAACTGCTCGGTCACGGCCTTGACCACATCCATGCCGACCCCGCGCCCGGAGGTTTCGCTCACTTCGGTCCGGGTCGAGAAACCGGGCAGGCAGATCAGCGGAAAGAGATCGCGCTCGACCATCCGCTGCGCCTGCCCCGGGGAGAGCAGCCCGGCGGCCACCGCCTTGCGGCGGATCGCCTCGGCGTCGAGACCGCGCCCGTTGTCGCGCACCTCGACCAGAACCAGATCTTTCTCCCGGCCGGCGCGGACCTGAACCTCGCCGCGTTCCTCGATGCCGTGGTCGACGGCATTGCGCACCAGGTGCATCAGCGGGTCGGCCAAAGCCTCCAGAATCGAGCGGTCAAGCTCGACCTCCTCCCCGGCGATGCGCAGGGCGACCTCCTTGCCGGTCTGCTGTTCCAGCTCGCGGACCATGCGCGGCAGCCGCCCGGTGATGCTTGCCAGGGGCATCATCCGCACTTGCAGGACATGATGATGGAGGTCGGTGATCAGCCGGGTCAGACGTTCCAGACCGTCGCGCATCTCCCGATCGCGCCCGTCGTTGTAGGCGGTCTGCAACATGTACCGGTTGGTGACAAGCTCCCCGGTGAGATTGATGAACTGATCGAGCAGGCCGGTGCGCACCCGCACCGTCCGCTCCCGGCTTTGCCGCGTCGCCGGCCGAAGGCGCTCGACGACGCAGGAAACCCGGGCCACGTCGGGCATAGCCAGCAGCAGATCCTTGATCTCCTGGGGCGCCCGCCAGCTTCTCAGTCGCAGCTCCAGGCGCGGCACCGTCCCCCCTTGCAGCAGTTGGCGCTCGTTTGGGTCGGCGTCGACCACCTCCCCCTGGGCGGCCAGCTCCCGCAGCATGAGCAGGGCGCGGGCGGCGGGGGCCACCGCTCCCGACACCAGCTCGATGGCGATTTTCAGGATTTCCTCGCCGCTCGCCACCGGGGCCGTAACCGCCCCGTTGCCGGGAGCGCCCGCCTCGGCCGCTGGCGTCGTCGGCCGGGGGGCGCGGGGAGATGCGGCGGCGGAGCCGTCGATGAAGGCGCGCACGTCCCGCTCCGGGCGCTCGGCGGCGAGGTCGTCGATCAGCCCTTCGAGCAGATCGACTCCGGCCAGCACCCGGTCGATGGCGGCCGGGGGGATCGCCCCACCGGCACGGAAGCCGGAGAGAAAATCCTCGAGATGATGGCCCAGTTCGGCGGTGGCGCGGTAGCCCATGGACGCGGCCATCCCCTTGATCGAGTGGGCTTCGCGAAAAAGGGCGTCGAGCCCCTCCCGGTCGTCGGGGCACTTCTCCAGCTCGACCAGCAGCCGCCCCATGGTCTGGAGATGCTCCCGGCTTTCGGAGAGAAACATATCGCGATACTTGGACATGTCGATGGCCATCGCCGCCCCGCTCTCCTTGCCTGTCGCCTAGGCGCGCTTGGCGACGCGCCGCGCCGTTTCGAGCACCTTCTCTTCGCTGAAGGGCTTGACGATAAAGTCCCGGGCGCCGGCCCGCACCGCTTCGAGGATCAACGCTTCCTGGCCCATGGCGCTGCACATGACGACACAGGCCTCGGGATCCTCGCGGCGAATTTCCGTCAACGCCTCGATGCCGCTGACCAGGGGCATGACGATATCCATGGTCACCAGATCGGGGCGCAGGCGCCGGTACTGCTCCACCGCCTCGCGGCCGTCGGCGGCCTCGCCAACCACCTCGTGCCCTCCCTTGATGAAAAGATCCTTGAGCATGCCGCGCATGAACAGGGCGTCATCGACAATCAGAACCCTCAATCCCACTCCGATGTTCCTTTCCGCTTCACAGGCTTTCCAACCGTCCCAGCAATGTTTTGAGATCGAGCAGATTGATCATTTCCCGCCCCTGGGTAAGCACCGCGCGGATGCAGGTGGCCCGGGTCTGCTCCTCGCGCGTCGGCAGCAGCGCTTCCGGAGCGAAGGGGACCACCCCGCGCAGGGCCGTCACCGCCAGGGCCAGGTGCGCGACCGCCGGCGAGAGGACGAGAACGCGGGCGTCCCGCTTGCCGGTGGTGAAATCGAGAAAAGCGGCAAGGTCGAGAACCGGCAGGATACTGCCGTGAAAGTTGAGGGCACCGGGCATCGCCGCCGGGGCCCGGGGGATATAGTATAGTGGGGGCGCCTCGACAACTTCCTGGATATGGGCGATCTCCAGGCCGTAGAGTTCGCCGCCGAGGCGAAAGGCGAGCAACTGTTCCATGGCCCGCTCAGCCCTTCGCGCCGTCCAGGCGGAAGCGCTCCACCGCCTCCAGCAACTCTTCCGCCAGTTGCGACAGTCCCTGGGCGGCGTCGGCCATCTCTTCCATGGAAGCGGTCTGCTCCTCGGTCGCGGCCGATACTTCTTCCGTCGCCGCCGCGTTATCCTCGGCGATGCGGGCGATTTCCTCGATGGCGGCGACCATGCCGGAGGCGCCGTCGGTCTGCCTCTGCGCCATTTCGCTGATGCCCATGGTTTTGGACTGGGTGTTCAGAGCGGCACCGATGATCGCCTCGAAGGCCCGTCCGGTATCGTCGATCGCCGCCCGCCCGGCATCGAGATCCTGGACGCTGGCTTTCATCGATGCCTGCACCTTGCCCGCTTCATCGCGGATGGTTTCGATGAGCAGGGTGATCTCGGCCGCAGAAGCCTCGGTCGAATCGGCCAGCTTGCGGATTTCCTCGGCGACCACCGCGAAGCCGCGCCCGTACTCCCCGGCGCGGGCCGCCTCGATGGTGGCGTTCAGGGCCAGCAGGTTGGTCTTGCCGGCGATACCGGTGATGACTTCGACGATCTTGCCGATCTTCTGCACCTGGGCGCCGAAGGCCGCCACCTGCTCGCCGTTGCTCTCGACATTCTCCAGCACCTGCTTCATCCGGCCGATGGTCGCCTGGGAGAGCTGGCCGCCGCGCTGGGCGGTGGCGGCGGTTTCGCTGGCCGACTGGGAAGCCTTGCCCGCCGACGCCGCGATCACCTCGACGGAAGCGGCCATTTCCTTGATCAGGGTGGAACTTCTCTCCACCATCTCCGCCTGGGTTTCCGCCCCCTGGCTGATCTGCTCGATGGCCTTGGAAATTTCGTGGGACGAGGCGCTCATCTCCTCGGAGGTCGCCGAGAGCCCCTGGGCCGAGTCGGCGACTTTGACCGACGAGGCGCGGATGGCGCCGACCAGGGCGCGCAGGCTGTCGATGACCCGGTTGAGGGAGGCGGCGAGATCGCCCGTTTCGTCGGGGAAGGCGGTCTCCGGCAGCTTGACCGGCGTGCTCAGATCGCCGTTGACCAGGGCTTCGGCGCCGGCGTTGATGACCCGGATATTGGCGGAGAAGCGGCGCGAGAAGAACCAGCCGAAGAGCAGCCCGACGAGGATGGCGCAGGCGACGGAGAAGAGCTGGCGCCACTCCTCGGGAATCCCCAACTGGGGGACGAGCAGGTTAAGCCCGACGATGGAAGCGACCACCACGATGAACCCGACGATGAACTTGTAACTGATCTCTACACGCATCGCTCCACTCCTTGCGGCAATGATGCCGAATGATCCTCCAGCCGCCGATAGATCCGTTCCCGGGGAACCTCCCCATGAAAGCGTTCGCGCGCGGCGCCAAAAAGATTTTCCGCCCGTCCGATGACGAGAAAGCCTCCCGGCGGCAAGGCCCGGGAAAAACGGTCGGCGATCCGCTCCTGCTCGGGACGGGAAAAATAGATCAAGACGTTCCGGCAGAGGATGAGGTCGGCGCGGGGATATTCCCCCGACGCGAGCAGATCCTGGCGGCGGAAGCGCACCATGCGCCGGATTTCGCGATCCAGCCGGAAATCCTGCCCCTCGGCGTGAAAATAGCGCTCCCGCAGTTCAACGGGAACCTGGGCCAGCCGTGCCGGTTCATAGAGCCCCTCCCGCGCCCGAGATCGGAAGAGCACACGTCTGAACTCCAGTCACGAATCACCATCT
>CALJLX010000181.1 GCA_937982495.1 uncultured Desulfuromonas sp. | reverse complement strand
CGCTTATTTGAGCTCGGCCAGTTTGGCTTTGGCCTTGCCCGCTTCCTCGGACTGGGGATAGGTCTCCTGAACCTTGCGCAGGATGATCTTGGCATTCTGCGTGTCGCCCAGGGCCTGGAAGGCCAGGCCTTGCTTGAACATGGCCGCGGGGGTCTTGGGATGGGTGGGGTGTTTCTGAATCACATCCTGAAACTGGAGGATGGCGTTCTCGTAGCTCTTTTCGCCGAAGTGGGCCTCGCCGATCCAGTACATGGCATTGGTGGCCAGGGGGTGCTGGGGATTGTCCTTGAGAAAGAGCTGCAGACTTTCCCGGGCGCCGGCGAAGTCGCCGGTTTTCTGGATTTTTTCCAGGGCCACCTCGTACAGCGCCTCGGGCGAATTGGGCATGCCACCGACGATGCCACCGGCACCGCCGAGGGCCGCGCGGTTCTCCTCCAGCTTCTGAACCCGGTCTTCCAGGGAGGTGAGCTTCAGCCCGAAGTCGTCCTTGACCAGCAGCATGTCACTGCGGAGTTCGTCCCGTTCCCGGGCCTGATCCTCGAAGCGTCCGTTGACGGACTGTACATCGATCTTCAGGGTGTCCAGCGCAACCTGCAAGTCGGCCTGGGTGCGACCGAGGGTGTCGAGGCGCTGTTCCAGTTCACCGGTCAGGCTCTTACCCTGGGCGGCCAGGCTCAGTTCGGCCTTGGCCAGGCGTTTCTTCATTTCATCAAGATCCCGTTCCGTTCGTAGCTGGCGTTGCGTGGCGCAGCCCGAGAGGGTCGTCAGCAGGGCGAGCAGGAGAAGGGGTTTGATCCAATGGGTCATGGCGGACTTCCTTTTTCGGCAGGCCCGGCCGCGTCGGGACGCGGCCGGGGGATGGCGGGTCTGATCAGCGGGCGGCTTTGAACTCGGCGCGGCGATTCTGTGCCCAGGCGCTTTCGTCGCTGCCGACGGTCAGGGGCATTTCCTCGCCGAAGGAGATGATGTTCAGCCGGTTCGGGGCGATGCCGAGGGAAACCAGGTAGCTCTTGGCGGCATTGGCGCGGCGCTCGCCGAGAGCGAGGTTGTACTCGTCGGAGCCGCGCTCGTCGGTATGCCCTTCGATGCGGATGTTGAGTCCCGGGTTGGCCTTCAGATAGTCGGCGTTGTTGGCCAGAGTGGCTCGCGCCTCGTCGCTCAGGGTGAACTGGTCGAAGCCGAAGTAGATGCGGTTGAGACCGGCGATGTCGCCGCCGAGCAGGGCGTCGTAGCTGGAGGCCGGACGGTCGCCGACGCCGCCGGAAGCGAGGGAGCTGTCGCCATAGCCGGTGGAATCACCAGCCGGTGCGCTCGAAATAGCGGAGGTGTCGGTCGGGGTGGTCACGACCGCTGCCGGCTTTTTCGCGCAGCCGACGGCCAGGGTGGCGAGAAGGGTAAGGGACAGCAGCAGACGCAGGGTGATTTTCATCGTTGTTCTCTCCTTGATGTGAATGATGGGCCTTTATGCCGAAAGCCCAGCCGGGCTTCGGAGCCTGTGTAAGACGCGCTGATTATAACCAAGACGGGTTAAAAAACAACTGTTTTCGGGGGGCTTACCACTCCCCGGACCAGGCCGGATGACTGCTGTCGCCGCCCAGGGCAACCGGGCGGGCGCCGGTACCGTCAGCGCGCATGACATAGATGCCGCGCTTGCCCTGGGCGCTGGAAGAGTAGACGATGAAGCGGCCGTCGGGGCTCCAGCGCGGATGTTCCTTGTTGCCGCCGCCGAAAGTCAGTTGCCGTTCGTCGGTGCCGTCGGGATTGATGGTGAAGACATCGAACTGCCCGCCGGCCATGCGGCTGAAGGCAATGCGGTCCCCCTTGGGGCTCCAGGCCGGGGTGACGTTGTATTTGCCCGAGCTGTTCAACCGCCGGACCTGACCGCTGCTCACATCGAGAATGAAAATATGGGGATTTCCCTGGCGGTCGGAGACAAAAGCGATCTGGCTGCCGTCGGGGCTCCAGCTGGGATCGGAGTCGATTCCCCAGGCATCGGTGAGGCGCTTGTTGATGGAGCCGCTGGTGCCGATCAGGTAGATTTCGGCGTTGCCGTCGCGGGAAAGGGTGACGGCGAGCTCGCGACCGTCCGGGCGGTAGCGGCCGGCGATGTTGAGACCTCGTTGCGCGGAAATGCGCACCTCCTTGCCCGAATAGGTCTCCTTACGGTAAAGGTCGGGATTCCCGCCTTTGTACGAAGTGAAAACCAGCTCCTTCCCCCGAGGCGAGAAGTCGGGGTTGAGGACGATGGCGCGGTGGTCGGTGATGCGCGTCGGATTATGCCCGTCCACATCCATCAGATAGAGTTCCTTGTGCCCGGTGCGATTGGAGATAAAGGCCAGTCGGGTGTTGAAGGGGCCGTTTTCCCCGGTCAGACTCTTCATAATCTGGTCGGCGAAGGAGTGGGCCATGCGCCGCGCGTCGGCGACCTTGCCGGTGTAGCGCCGTCCGGCCAGCAACCTCCGCTCGACCACGTCGAAAAGACGGGCTTCGAGGGTCAGCTGATCCCCCTGCACGACATAGCCGCCCTTGATGAGATAGTCGGCGCGCAACAGGCGCCACTGGGCGAAATCGATCTCCACGCTGTTGAGGGCGAGCACCCGGGCATCGCTGAGGAAGGAAGCCGGATCGACCAGACTGAACATGCCGGTGAGATCCATGTCCCAGGAAAGCACCTGCTCGATTTCCTTGGCCAGTTCCGGTCGGGCGGCCCCTTCCATGGGCAGGAACGTGGTGACGGCCAGGGGCACGGCCTGCTGACCGGGGGCGCTGACGACGATCTGGGCGGCGGCGAAGCGGGGCGCGGCCCAGACGAGGGTGAGCATCGTGACGTAAAGCAGCAAACGTTTCATTGTCTCTGTAATTCCTTCAGGTTGAAAACGACATCCTTGCGGGTTCCGGCAAGGGCCGGGACGGGATAGTCCTTGAGTTGCAAGACCGCACGCACCACGGAATCGTCGAAGCGGGCGTCGGCGGATTTATCCGTGAACTTGTAGTTGGCCAGCTTTCCCTGGGCGTCGAAGGTCAGCTGCATCTTGGCTTCCAGGTCGGAGCGGCCGACCTGGTACTTGGAGAGGCGCCAGGCCTGTTTGAGATATTCCTGCAACCAGGCGTCGCTGGCGACCCCTTCCTCGGTCCCCTTGCCGTCGGGCATGCCGATCGGCACATCGCCGGCGGTGCCTTTGTTCCGGGCCGCCGCCATCGCCGCGATCTTGTCCTGAACGCCGGCGTATTCCTGCTTTTTCTGCAACTTCTCCAGGGCGGTGGTGACACTCGCCTCTTCCTTGTCCGTGACCTTCGGCTTGTCGGCCGTTTTCGGTTTCTCGGGCTGCGGCTTGGCCTCGGCCTTGGGTTTCGGTGTCGGTTTGGGTTCCGGTTTCGGCTCGGGCTTGGGCTTGGGCTCGGGTTTCGGTTCCGGCTTGGGCGGTTCCGGTTTGACTACCTCGGGCTTGGCTTCCGGTTTCGGCGGCAGCGGCACCGCCTCCGGTTTCGGTTCCGGGGCGCTGGCGCCCGGCGTCGGTTCGGTCTTCTCCGGACCCTTGCGCACATCGGGACGGCCGGCGCGGGGGTCCTTGACCGGCAGGTTGACCAGATCGACGACATAGACCGGCTTCGGCGGCGTCTTTATCGTCGGCAGGATGATCCCGGAAAAAAGGAGCAGCAACACGGCATGGATGATGAGGGAAACCACCAGCATGCGGGTCAGCCCGGGTTCGGAACGGGCTTTGATGCCCTGCCGTATGTGCGGATTCGGGTGCATAGAATACAACAGACAGCCGCGAGGGCTTCCAGTGGAGGGTCAGCGGGGTTCCTGGGAAACCATTCCCAGTTTGGCGACGCCGGCTTTCTTGATCGCCGCCATTACCGGAACGACCTTGCCGTAAGGGACATCGCGATCGGCTTCGAGGAAGACATCTTTTTCGTCCTCGGGCTTGTCCTTGAGGATCTGCTGAAGCACCGGGGTCAGCTTGACGGCGTCCTCGATCTTGGTGCGGCCGATGGAGATGGCGCCGTCCTTCTGGACGGTGATCACCAGCGGCTCCTTGTTGGCGGTAAGGCTGGGGGCTTCCGCGACCTCGGGGAGATTGACGTCGACCCCCTGTTCCATCATCGGCGCGGTGACCATGAAGATGATCAGCAGCACCAGCATGACGTCGACGAAGGGGGTGACGTTGATCTGGGAAACAGGTCCGCGGTTGCCGCGACTCGGCCCGATATCCATTTATCCCCTCCGCATCATGCGAGCAGAAATGTTGCAACCGTGGCTCATTATCCCCTCCGCATCATGCGTTCGACGATGTTGAGAAATTCCTGGCTGAAGTTATCCATCTCGCCGGTGAGCACGTTGACCTTGTGCATGAAATGGTTGTAGCCCATGACCGCCGGAATCGCCGCGATCAGGCCGATGGCGGTGGCCACCAGCGCCTCGGAGATGCCCGGTGCGACGACCGCCAGCGAGGCGCTGCCGCTTTCGCCGATGCCGCGAAAGGCGTCCATGATCCCCCAGACGGTGCCGAAAAGACCGACGAAGGGGGCGGTGGAACCGGTCGTGGCGAGGGTGGTGGTGAATTTCTCCAACCGGTGGGTTTCGAGGGTGGTGGCCCGGCGCAGGGCACGGGCGACGTTTTCCGCGCCGCCCAGGTCGGTGCTCAGGTGCCCTTCGTCCTCACCGGGGCGGCGCCCCTGGATTTTGAGCAGTTCCTGGTAGCCTTCGCGGAAGAGGACGGTCAGCGGCGAATTGGGATAATCCCTGAGCCCCTGGTTGATGACGTCGAAACGCTTCTTCGCCCAGAAAAAGTCGAGGAACTGGTCGGAGTCGCGGGTGGCGCGGTGAATGACCAGGAATTTGTAGAAAATGATGGCCCAGGAGACCACCGAAAAATAGACCAGCAGCAGCAGAACCAGTTTGACGACCGGCCCGGCATTGAGCACCAGATCCAAGGTTTCCTCCCATGAATAAAGGGGTTGGGGACAGACGCGGCGATTATTATGCTAAGAGCGCGCCCAAGTCAATGGCATTCGCGGGGGGCGGGCGCGACTCAGGGTGCCTGGGCGCGACGGGCGCGGCGGTAGAATTCGACTTGGGCGAGTTTGGCCGGATTGGCGCCGGCGGCCAGGGCATCGAGGCGCATCAGGTCGAGCATGAGGGGAAAACGCGGGTCTTCGACGAAACGCCACTGGCGGCGGCTGAGCTGACTTTCTTCGTCGACCTGCCAGGAGAGCGCGAACATGTGGTGGTGTACCAGCCAGAGAATATCCTCGATCTTGGCCGGCTCCATGCCGAGGCGCTCCATGATCCCACGGGCCAGTTCGACCCCGGCCCGGTCATGGCCGAAGGCGCGGATGCGGCCGTCGATTTCCCGGGTGGTCTCGGCCTTGCCGATGTCGTGGAGCAGCGCGCCCCAGGCCAGGCGCGGGTCGGCTTGGGGCGGCAGGTGGCGGATCGCCAGCAGGGTATGGGTCAGCACATCCCCCTCGGGATGATATTCGGGGGGTTGGGGGATGCCGTCGAGGCGATAGAGTTCGGGGAGGATACGGCGCGCTTCCGGATCCTCGCGCCAGCGCCGTTCGCGCTCCGCCCCATCGGGGATGAGAAAAAGATTTTCGAGGTATTGCAGATCGGTCACGATGTTCTTCCTTGCCGCGGGTCCTG
>CALJLX010000180.1 GCA_937982495.1 uncultured Desulfuromonas sp. | reverse complement strand
ATAGTAGTCGTGCTTGCCGACCCGGACATGTTCATGGCCACGGTAATGCTTGGCCAGTGCCCGATCCGGGATGTGTTTGACGGCGCGCGGCGCGCGTTCTTCCCACCGTTGGGAACGGTGGTCCCGGCGCTCGGCCAGGGCTTCGGCCGGAAGGGCGGCGGCGCCGAGCAGGCTGCCGATGAGCAGCGTAACAACGTAGGCGGTTTTCATGGCGACCTCCTCTCAAGAATTCGGGGGGTGTCTTTCGCGTCTTTTCCGTCTTGCGTGGTGATAGGAATACCAGCGGATTTTGCACGAAAAATGGAAGAAATGAGGAAAGATGTCCGGAGCGGGCGTGACGGTGGTTTTTTTTCAAGCGGCTGTGCTAAAAGAAAATCGCCACAGCGAACTTTGGAGTCTGCCGCCATGCGCCTGAATATCAAGTATCGACTCTTTTTGGCCCTGCTCGCGGCCAGTGCCCTGGTCGCCCTGGGGATGTTGCTGATCGTGCAGTGGAGCTTCGACCGGGGTTTTCTTCAGTACGTCAACACTCTGGATACGGAACGGCTGGAACGCCTCGCCGCCGAACTGGAAGCGCGTTACGACGAATCCGGGGATTGGGCTTTTCTGCGAAGCGATTCCGCCAACTTCCATCGGTTGGTCTTGCTGACCGGCCCCGAGCGCGCCCTGAATCCCGAACAACTGGAGCGCCTGGAGCGGCGGTTGCAACGGCACCGCGACCGGCCTCAGGGGGGAGGGCGGGAACCCCGGGGGCTGGACGCGCAGCGCTTCGAGCAGCGGCTGGTCTTGCTCGACGGCCAAAAATCTCTGCTGCATGGGCCGGAGAACTTCCCCGCCGGACTTTCCTTTCGTGAACTCTACCACCGCCGGCAAGTCGTCGGCTATCTCGGTCTGGTGCCGCGCAAGGACCTTGCCGATGCCAACCAACTGCGCTTCGTGCGCGAGCAGCAATGGGCGCTGCTGCTCATCGCCGCTTTGGCCGTGATCGTTTCGGCGCTCCTCGCCTTGCCTCTGGCCCGCCGCCTGGCGCAACCGATCCATACCCTGGCGACGGCGACGCGCCGGCTTACGGCGGGAGACTTCACCACACGCACCTCCGCCGAGCGGGGGGACGAACTGGGGCAGCTCGCCCGGGATTTCAACTCCCTGGCCTTGACCCTGGAAAAAAACGAACAGGCCCGCCGCCGCTGGATCGCCGACATCTCCCACGAACTGCGCACGCCCCTGGCCGTGTTGCGCGGCGAGATCGAAGCGCTACAGGACGGCATCCGTCAGGCCACCCCCCAGACCCTCGCCTCCCTGCACGGCGAAGCTATGCGGCTGGGGCGGCTGGTGGAAGATCTGTATCAGCTTGCCCTTTCCGATGTCGGCGCCCTGACCTATCGCAAATCTTCCGAATCCCTGACGGAAGTTCTGGAACAGGCGCTGGCGGCAGCGCGGAGCGAATTCGCGCGCAAGGAGATCGCCCTGCGTTACGAGCCGGGCGGGGGAGAGGACGCGACTCTTTTCGCCGACCGTACCCGCCTGGGCCAGCTTTTCGCCAACCTGCTGGAGAATTCCCGCAACTACACCGATCCCGGCGGGGAGCTGGTCGTTCGTCTGGAACGGGAGCTAAGCTGGGCCATGATCCATTTCCAGGACAGCGCCCCCGGGGTGCCCGAGGGTGAGCTGGAACGCCTCTTCGAACGGCTGTATCGGGTGGAGAGCTCCCGCAACCGCAACAGCGGCGGGGCCGGTCTGGGGCTCTCCATCTGCCGCAATATCGTCGAAGCCCACGGCGGGACGATCTCCGCCCGCTTCTCGCCGTTGGGCGGCCTTTGGATCACCGTCCGATTGCCCTTGGAGGAGGTTGCGCCATGAGCGGCAAAATCTTGATCGTCGAGGATGAGCCTAAATTGGCCGAACTGCTGGCCGACTATCTGCGTCAGTCCGGCTTCGAGGTCCGTCTGACGGCGGACGGAACGGCGGCGGTTCCCGCTATTCATGATTACAAGCCCGACCTGGTGCTGCTCGACCTGATGTTGCCGGGGAAGGACGGCATGGAGATCTGCAAGGAGGTGCGGCGGTTTTCCAGCGTGCCGATCATCATGGTCACCGCCCGGGTCGAGGAGATCGATCGCCTGCTCGGTCTCGAACTCGGTGCCGACGATTACATCTGCAAGCCCTACAGCCCCCGCGAGGTGGTGGCTCGGGTCAAGGCGGTGCTCCGTCGCGGGGGGGCGGCCGCCGAGAGCAACCACGGCCTGGTGCTGGACGAGGCCCGTTACCGCGCCCTGTTGCACGGGGTCGAGCTCGATCTGACCGCCGTCGAATTCAAGCTCCTCGCCCTCCTTTTCGCCAGTCCCGGGCGAATCTTTTCCCGCGATCGGCTCATGGATCGCATCTATCCCGACGAGCGCATCGTCAGCGAGCGCACCATCGACAGCCATATCAAGAAGTTGCGCAAGAAACTGAGCCTCGCCGCGCCCGCCGAGGAACTGATTCATTCGGTCTACGGGGTGGGCTACAAGTACGAGCCGCCCGAGCGCTGACTCTTAATAAGTCTGATGAAAAACACCCATCTGCGGCGTTGTCCTCATCCCTCGTCAACGATGTACCTTTCAGGTACGCCTTATTCCTCGGGATTTCGTCCGCCTTGCATCTGGGCATTTTTGATCAGCCTTGGAACACAAGTTTTTCAACAACCCGCTAATCCTTTCGGGCAAGTGAAAACAGCGTTATTTTTTTCGAGTAAAGTTCTGGACGTCCCCGCCTCGGATTGCGTACAATAAGAAACTACTTATCCTGTGCCTCCCATGATTTCGGGCGTTTATGAAACCTCAGTACCGTTACTGGATCTTCCTCTTCGCCATCGCCAACGTCATCTTCGGCGTGATCTGGGCCGCGCTCTTCGGTTCCTGGTTTTCCCTGGCGCCCGAGGAGCAGGCCTACGTCAAGGGGCTGCTCGACAAAATTCTCCCCTTTCCCATGCTCGGCTCGGTCATCCTGGTCACCGCCATCGGCGGCCTGGTCAGCATGCTCTTCTACTACTACGTCATTCCCATCCTGCAGCTGGCCGAAAAGACCCGGCTGATGGCCACGGCCAACCCCGACTACCGGATCTTTCCCCGCGGCGCCCGCGAGGTCGTCTATCTCACCGGGATCATCAACGATTACGCCGACGCCTTCCAGAAGCTCAAGACCGAGGTCGATGCCCGCATTCACGAGGCCCAGGCCCAGGTCGACGAAGAGCGCAACCGCCTGGCGGCGCTCATGTCCGAACTCCCCAGCGGGGTGCTGGTCTGCAACACCGAGGGGCTGATCCTGCTCTACAACCAGCAGGCCCAGAACCTGCTTCAGCCGGAAAACGGCCAGGGGGGCGCCGGCATCATCGGCCTGGGGCGCTCGGTCTTCGGCCTGCTGCGGCGCGACCCGCTGCTGCACGCCTTCGAGCGCCTGCGTCAGTCGTTGCATCGGGACCAGGCCCTGTCCACTCTCGGCTTCATGCTGACCCGCCCCGACGGCGCCTGCCTGCGCCTCAATATGGCCCTGGTGCTGGGCCAGAAAGTCGAAGAGCAGGAAATTTCCGGATTCGTCCTGACCCTGGAGGACATGACCCCGCAGATCGAGGCGGACAACCGCCGCGACCGGTTGATCCAGGCCATGGCCGACTCCTTTCAGGAGGGGATCGCCGACATTCGCCGGGCGATCTCCACCGTTCTCGCCCGGCCCGAGCTCAAACCCCATCAGTTGCGGCGCTACCGGCGGGTGATCGACCGGGCTTCGCTGGCTCTGCAACAGAACCTCGATCAGGTCCGCGAGCATTACACCCATCACCGTCACGCCCTGAGCAAGGTCGAGGATATCCTCGCCGAGAACCTGATGGAGATCCTGCGCAAGACCCTCTTCGACCGCTTCGGCGCCGAGGTTCAGGGGCAGGCGGAGGGCGGCCTCTGGCTGCGCCTCGACAGCTACTCCCTGGTGCAGGCCCTGGCTCACCTGGCCGGGCTGCTCAAGGGCCAGAAGCTCTTCGGCGCCTTCCAGGTGACCCTGCGGCAAACCTCTTCGGCGAAGGCCTCCATGACCATCGGCTGGCCCGATTACTGTCTCGACTACCAGTTCATCGCCGACTGGGTCGCGTCGCCGGTGATCGTCGAAAGCGAAGGGCAGGCCCTGAGTTTCAGCGATCTGGTCAGCAGCTTCGGCGGCGCCGTCTTCATCGAGTCGGCGGGGGGCAAGGCCTGTCACGAGGTCCGGATCGAGCTGCCCCTCGCTTCCCCCTCGGCTCACGAAGAACTGCCCTCGCCGCACAAGCCGCGCCCGGTCTATTACGAATTCGACCTCTTCAACCGGCCGGGGATGGACGATCTCGGCAAGCGACCCCTGCGCAAACTCACCTACGTCGTTTTCGACACGGAAACGACCGGCCTCAACCCCTCGCAGGGGGATGAAATCATCCAGCTCGGCGCCATCCGCATTGTCAACGGCCGGTTGCTCTACGATGAAATCATCGACCAACTCGTCGATCCCCGCCGCGGCGTCCCCCCCGAGTCGGTCGCCATCCACGGCATCGAGCCGTCCCGTCTGATCGGCCAGCCGACCATCGAAAAGGTTCTCCCCCATTTCCACAAATTCGCCGAGGGGGCGGTGCTGGTCGCCCACAATGCCGCCTTCGACATGCGTTTTCTCGAACTTAACGAACGCCGCACCGGGTTGCGCTTCGACAATCCGGTGCTTGATACCCTGCTCCTTTCCTCGGTGGTTCGCCCCAACCAGAAGGATCATTCCATCGACGCCATCGCCGAAATGCTCAACCTTACCATCCACGGTCGCCACACCGCCCTTGGCGACGCCGTCGCCACTGCCGAGGTGCTGCTCAAGCTCATCCCCCTGCTCGAAGCCCACAACATCTTCACCCTCGAAGACGCCCTCAAGGCCTCGTCCCAATCCCCCTTCGCCAAAATGGCCTTCTGACCGGAGCCGGTCGCTTAGGAAAAAAACAGAGGGCGCGGACTATTCCCCATCGGGAGTTCCCGCGCCCTCTTCGTTTTCGGATTTTTTGTCGGGGGGCTGTCCGATCGCTAAAAACTCACGCTGTCCAGGCTGATCAAAAATGCCCAGGCGCAAGGCAACGCCGCGGATGGGCGTTTTTCATCGGGCTGCTACATGAAGAGCAGCAGGCTCACCGCCATCACCGCCATCCCCAGCACCAGGCCGT
>CALJLX010000179.1 GCA_937982495.1 uncultured Desulfuromonas sp. | reverse complement strand
CCGGCCGAGAAAATATTCCAGATCGGCCAGCGCGGCGAGATCCCAATCTTCTTGTGGTGTTTTCGACATCGTATCCCAAAACGACAAAGTGAATGAGTTCAGATGAATCTCAAGCGTTTCAATCTACCTCAGCCCCAGTCCTGAATCCAACCCCTTTTGTCTCTAAAACAAATCAAGAATAAATCAAATAAATTCGTTTACTTAAATAAAAAAATCGCGCGCCTATTGAAAAAAAATCGGCAAATAGGCGAGACTAGAACTGTTATCCCGGTCACGACAGAAAACCCCGGTGTCTTTTTGGTCAAAAGGGATTTCCGATAAGCGGAACTCCCGTCACTCAACCCCCTTGAATTCTCAGGAGATGGAATCATGCGAAAGACGCTGCGTTGTTTAACCTGGAGCCTACTCACCACGCTACTTTTCGCCACCATGGCGCTGGCCGATTGCGCCTCCGATTGCAGCGACGGTTGCGCGGGCTATGGCGGCCAGGCCTACGAAGACTGCATGGTCGGCTGTCTGCAGGACTGTCAGAAGTACGATCCGCCGGCCGTGCCGGACGTCCCTGAACCGACTCCGGTCGATCCCGAGGAAGACACGGAAGACACCGATGATTCGGAAGATGGGGAAGAGACTGAAGGAACCGAAGAGTAACTCGGAGCGGCCGCCCCCCCTCGGAAGGATGTCTTTCATGCGACACAAAGCGAACCCCCAAAGCCCGCAATCGCCGGCACTGCTGAACCGGGCCGATCTGTTGCTGCGCGAGCATCGTTTCGGCGAAGCGATCAGCGGCTACGAAACGCGCTTGGCGGCGGAACCGAGGGATCTCGCGGCGCTGCTGACAATGGGCATTTGCCCCCTGCTCAACCGTTCCGAGGAAGAATTCCTCCGGATCTTCCATGTGGCCGGGGGTCGGATCTCCGCAACCAGCGAATTGCCCGGCGACCTCCAGAGCCTCTGGAACAAATACCAGGGGCTGGCCGGACGCGTTACCGCCGGGGCGCTGGTTCTCGGCACGCTGGCGGCGACCGGCTGCACCGCCGCCGAGACCCCGGAATCCCCCCAGAAACCGACAACCGAGACGGCGGCCGGGCCGGCTGCAATGGTGACACCGCCGCCCAAACAAGAACCGCAGGAGCGCCCCTATACCGGACACAAGTACAGCGGTGGGGTCTATCTGCCCCTGGAAGAAGACCCCGGGTTGGTGCTCTTTTCCGATGATGGCCGACCGATTGTACCGGAGAAGACGCCTGGGGGTGGGCCCGATGGACCACCCACCGGGACGGACGCGGCCAAGTAATGGCCGCGCCGACCGGGCCACGGGCCCGTCCCTGTCATGCGCCAAGCGATGCCCTGCGCATCGAACGCTCGACCGACGGCTCCCTCCGCTACTTTCGCGCCGCCTCCTCCGCCCCCGAAGAATTCAGCTACCGCAAGCCCTTTCTTCTGGAGATGGAGATCACCAGGCGCTGCAATCTGAGTTGTGTTCACTGTTACGCGCAGGCGACGGAAAAAGGCCTGGCCGAAGAACTGACACTGGAGGAAATCCGGCGAGTGCTGCGCGAAGGGGCCGAACTCGGTATCGGCGAGCTTTCCCTGACCGGTGGAGAAGTCTTGCTGCGCCCCGATTTTCTTGCGATCATCGACATCGCCGCGGACCTCGGCTATGCGCTGCGCTTCGTGACCAACGCCACGCTGCTGACCGACGAACTTCTCGAACACCTCTGCCGGCGCCCCATCAAACTGATCACCGTCAGCCTCGACAGCCTCGGAACCGCGCCGCACGAAAGCATCCGGGGGGTCGGGAGTCACGCCCCGGCCCTGCGCAATCTTCTCCGCCTCAAGGCCGCCGGGTTCGCCCTCAGCGTCATCACCGCCTTTTCCCGACTGAACCTGACGGAGTTCGACCGGCTTCTCGATTTCTGCCTGCGCCATCGCCTCAACTGGCAGGTGCAACTGACGGCGGCCAAGGGGCGCTGCGAAAAATCCCTCACCCTGTCACCCGACGAATATTATGCCCTCGGAGAAAAAGTGGCCGAGGCCTATGTCGCCCGGCTGCCGATCCGCGTCATCCCCATGGACGATTTGGCAACCTTCTCCCATTTTCCTCCGCTTTCGCGGCTATCGGAGACCTGGCAGGGCGGTTGCACCGGCGGGCTGCTGACCCTGTTCGTCCGTGCCGACGGCCAGGTGACGCCCTGCTCCGCCCTCTGTTTCGCCGAAACGGTGGTAGGCAATATCCGCCTGGATTCGTTACGCGCCATCTGCGAGGAGGAGCGCTGCCGCAAACTGCTTTCCTGGCTAACATCGGAACAGCTGACGGGGGTGTGCGCCCAATGCCCCTTTCGCCGGGAATGTAACGGCGGCTGTCCGGAGATGCTGCTCGCCATGTGCCGCTCACGCACCGAAAACGAGTACTGCTATCACCGCATCGAGCAATCGCGGATTCTGGAGGAAATCGTCTGATGTCCTATGCGAAGCCGTTGCGCCACGCGGTACTGGAAATCACCAACCGCTGCAATCTGCGCTGCGCCCACTGCGCTTCCAATTCCGGGGAGGCGCGGGCCGACGAGCTCGCCCTCGGCGAATGGCGGCGACTTCTCTTTGATATCCGCGAACTGGGGGGCGAGGAAATCACCCTGTTGGGAGGGGAGCCGCTGTTGCACCCCGAGTGGTTCAAGATCGCCGCGACCGTGGGAGAACTCGGCATGCGCCTGGTTCTGATCTCCAATGGCCTGCTGATGGACCTAGAGGAGACCTTGGCAAGACTGAAGGAGTTGCGACCACACCTGATCGGAATCAGCCTCGACGGCGCGACGACGGAAAGTTATGGGCGGATGCGTGGGGTCGACGGCTTCGACCCGATAACCCGGCTGTTGCGCCGACTTCTTGCCGACGGACACCCTCAGGTCAATGCCATCACCACCTTCACGCGAAGCAACCTGGGGGAGTTCGACCGTTTCGCCGACCTGCTCGACAACAGCGGTATCACCTGGCAGATCCAACTGGCCCATTACGGCGGCGAAAGGTTTCGGGCGGAGGAGTTCGTAAGCATTGAAGACTTCAGGTGGCTGACCGGTAAAATCCGTCAAGCCATCCTCACCCGACCGAACCTGCGATTGCGCACCATGGATGATTTCGGTTATTTCCCGCTGGATCCGACCCTGCGCTTTCTGCATCAAACCTGGACCGGCTGCATCGCCGGCACGAGCCTGGTCGGTGTACGCAGCAACGGCGACCTGCTCGGCTGCCTGTCGCTGGGGGACCGCTTTATCGAAGGCAATCTCCGGAAAAACCCGTTGCGAAAGTTCTGGACCCGATCGAGCTCCTTCCGCCGTTTTCGGGAAAAGCACCGCTCCCTGAGCGGAGCCTGCGCCGGCTGTGCTTTCGCCGACGAATGCCGGGCCGGCTGTTCCAGCATCGCCTATAGCGCCACCGGGGATCTGGGCAACAACCCCTACTGCATCCGCGCGCTCGAAAGCGCGGCCATAATCGCCGACGTCACGGATGGGCTTTAGGTATAAGAGTCGAGAAAAGGAGGGCGCAACATGAAGAGCAAAGGAGAGATTCGTCCTGGAGGGATCACGGCCGCCGGGGCCAAAGTCGGCATCGGAGTCGCCATCTTTTTCCTTCTGTTCGGCCTCGTCTTGTTCACCGTTGTCATGGGCGATCAGTCCTCTTCGGAGTTGGGGCTGACGGTGCTGATCGCTCTATTTTTCTTGGGGTTTTTCGCCGTTTGCCTGGCGATGTTGCGCTTCTACCTGCGCGTGATCAAGGCGGCACGTCCGGCGGCCGAGGGTTCCATCGCCGAATTCCGATTGGAATCCGATGATACCGCGCCGAAGGGCTCGGAGAACTTCGCCGAACGACTGCGACAGCTGGAATCGTTGAAAAAGGACGGCCTGATCAGCGACACCGAATACCGGCAAAAGCGCGAAGCCATCCTGCACGAGCCTTGGTAGTCCTGGAGCCCATGATGAAACCAACCTCGGCCCGAAGCCTGTTGTGGCTCTCCTTTTTTCTGATCCTGCTCGGCGGTCTGGGCATGGCCCCCCCGGCCGCCTTGTGCGCGACCATCCTGGGGGGCTTACTCGCACTCGCCCCCACCCTTTTCGCTCCGGGTAAAATACGCTTGGCGGCGGTGCTGCTCTTGCTCCTGGCGCTGGCGCTCTCCTGGAGCCACTATCCCGAAGCCCAAAAACACATGTCCCGTTACCGGCAGCAGGGCGCGAATCCCTAGCAGAAGACAATACCGGCATTTAAGCTCATCCATGAGAAGGAGTAGCCCATGAAAATCATCCGCACTGTCATGAACAGCTTCATGTTCCTGGCCATCATTCTTGGTCCGGGTTTCCAGGCCGTCGCCGAGGAAAAACAGAAAATCGAACTCACCGCGAAAGATTACGCCGAAGGGGCCAAGGATGCCGCCATCGTCATGGGCGCCGGGGTCGCCGGCGGGGGAATCGTCGGTGCCACCATCGCCGCCGGGGTCGTGCTCAACGACCGCCTGGATCAGGCCAACGCCGCACTCGACAAACGCAACGAGCAACTCGATCAGCAACTCAAGGACCAGAAAGCCGAGCTTTGCCGGGAAACGGGGAAGTATTGCGATTGACGCCGCGAACAGCCTTTTCTCTAGCGCGAAAGGGCTATTCCTCGCAGACCCGTTTGCAGGCCTCCAGATCCTCGAAGGGGGTCACACCACCACAGCCGCCATAAGCAAATTCGCGGCATTCCTTGGCCGTAGCATCGTAATAGCCCGCCCAGAATAAGGCCTTGCAGGCTCCGTCCTGGGGTTCCAGGCGACATCTTGCCTGGATGTCGATGTCCAGTTGATCGGTCTTTTTCAGCAGGTCACTCAAGAAAACCGCCGCCTCCCGATGCCCGCGGTAAAGACAGAAATCGACATCTTCCGCCGTGGGCTTCACCCCCTGGGCCGTCAGATTTTTGATGATATTGACGTTGCCCGCTTCGCAGGCTCCCCGCATAATGTCTTTCTGCCGGGGATCCAGTCCCTTTTCCAGAAGCGGAAAATAGAGATCTTCCCGCCCGGTCCTGACCGCATGAACAAGGGATTGCTCGTCAAAAGGCGTTCCACTTTGCATGAGAACCGTCGCGAGGTCACCACGCCCACGACTGATGGCCTGGTTAAGGAAATCCGCGTCGGTAAAATTTTTGAAATCAAAACCTTTTTCGGCAAAAAACCGGGCTAGGTCGACGGCCTCGGCTTGGTCGTCCCAATAGATCAAGTTATGCAGGGTCGAACGGCCTTCAACGTCTTTCAGGTTGAGCTCGGCGCCTTTTTCGACGAGATCCCGGACAACCTCGGGCAACATGTAACTCACGGCGTCGTGAAGCGGCGTCCGTCCGCTCTTATCCCTGGCATTGATGTCCGCGCCGCGCGCCAACAGCAGCTTGGCGGCCTCGCCATGTCTGTAGCTGATCAGGTAATGAAGCGGCGTATTTTTGCTTTCCTCGTCCCAGTAATTGACGTCCGCGCCATGTTCAAGAAGATCGGCATAGACTTCCGGATCCTTCTCCCCACTCTTGGCATAGGCCAAAAGCGTCTCGGAAGGGGAAACCTCTTCGACCCGATCCCAATTTTGCCCGGCCCAGGCCGCTGCTCCCAGCGGCAACCAAAGCAAAACAACCAACCCCAAGGCCCTCACCACTGTCTTATGCATGACTCCTCCTTGCTGAAAGATACCTCCACCCCACCTGCCGCCCACGGACATCGTCCCTCTGCCGTACCCTCTGGTCCGCGCTCCAATCAAGAATGAAACCATTCCATTAAAGCATATCCACCGGATCGACGTCGACGGCGAGGGTGACGCCGGCGGAGATGTTTTTACGCAGCA
>CALJLX010000178.1 GCA_937982495.1 uncultured Desulfuromonas sp. | reverse complement strand
CTGCCGACGATGGCGAGATAGGCCATGCGCACCTGCGGCTGGGGCCCTTCCTCGATGAGGGACATGCGCCGCTGGCGCTCGTGATCCCCCGGCCAGCGGCGGGAAACTTCGACCAGGAAGCGGGCGTTGATTTCGTAGATGATGTCGAGCAGGCGCGGCAACAGGTTCTTGAACAGGGAGACCGGCCAGCGCTCCAAGGCCTCGGGGAGGAGGGTGTGATTGGTGTAGGCCATGGTCCGGCTGGTGATCGCCCAGGCCTCGTCCCAGCCGAGCCCGTGCACATCCATGAGCAGGCGCATGAGTTCGGGGACGGCGCAGCTCGGATGGGTGTCGTTGAGCTGAAAGCAGTTCTTGGCCGCGAAGTCGGTGAAATCCCCCCCCTTCTGTCCGGTCCAGCGTTGTAACACGTCCTGCAGGCTGGCCGAGGCGAGGAAGTACTGCTGGCGCAGGCGCAGCTCCTTGCCGTTTTCGCTGGAGTCGTTGGGATAGAGGACCATGGTGATGTTCTCGGCGGCGTTCTTGTCCGAGACCGATTCGGGATAGAGCCCCGAGTTGAACTCGCCGAGGTCGAATTCGTCGGTGGCAGCGGCCTTCCACAGCCGCAGGGTGTTGACCGTGCCGTTGTGGTAGCCGGGCACCGGAATGTCGTAGGGGATGGCGAGGACGTCGTTGGTGTCGACCCAGCGCGCCCGCGACACGCCGGTGGCGCTGCGGTAGAACTCGGTGCGCCCGGCGAAATGGATGCGCATGGTGTACTCGGGCCGGGCCAGCTCCCAGGGGTTGCCGTCCCGCAACCAGTGATCGGGCTCCTCGGACTGGTGGCCGTTGACGATGTTCTGGCGGAACATGCCGTACTCGTAGCGGATGCCGTAGCCCATCACCGGCAGCTGCAGGGTCGCGCAGCTGTCGAGGAAACAGGCCGCCAGCCGCCCGAGGCCGCCGTTGCCGAGGCCGGCGTCGTGCTCGTTGGCGCTGAGGGTTTCCATATCCTGGCCGAGACACTGCATGGCCAGCGTCGTATTTTCATCGAGGTCGAGATTGAGCATGGCGTTGCCCAGGGCCCGGCCCATGAGAAATTCGAGGGAGAGATAGAAGGCCTGGCGGCAGCCGTCGGCCTCGTAGGCGTAGCGGGTACTCTTCCAGCGCTCCATCAGCCGGTCGCGCAGGGTAAGCACCAGGGCCTGATAGGCGTAATGGGGGGAACGGCAATGGCGGTCGCGCCCCAGGGTGTAGGTGTAATAGTGGCGGAAATCCTCGACCAGGTCGAAAATGTCCATGCCCAGGGGGGGGAGTTCGGTGAGGCTCTCGCGCAGGGTGTTGGGATCCAGCGGTTTCTCCATCGTCAACTCCTATGCGGATGCGATCCGCCTGTGAAAAGTCGGGAAAGTACGGCGCGGGAGCGAAGAGGGAACGCTCCTCGGGATCAGGCCAGCTTGAGCAGCAGCAGATTGACCAGGCCGATGAGGAAGCCGAGCAGGGCGCCGAAAAGATTGATGTACTTGAACTGCTCCTGCATGATGCCCATGAGCAACCCTTCGACCTTGAGGATATCGAGGGAATTGACCTTGTCCTCGACGATCCGCCGCACATTGAGGGTTTCGACCAGAGGCGGCACCTCTTTTTTCAGCAGCTCGGCCAGCTGCTTGAAGAGCCCGGCCTCCAGTTCCTCGCGCAGATCGGCGGGGACTCGGGCCGAAAGCCGACCCAGCGGCTTGCGGAAGAGCCAGAGCTCGAAGCGCTCGGCGAGAATCCGGTCGAGCGCCTCCCGCGCCGCCGGGGTCCGCAGCTCGGCCAGCAGACGGTCGGCGAGCAGATCCCGGACACGCTCCAGCCCCCCCTCGGGGAGCAGCCGGTGCAGCAGGGAACCAAAGGAGCTGTCCTTGATCCGCTCCACCCCCCGTTCGGCGAAAGCCAGCAAGGTTTCGGCGGCGCGCCGCCCCTGGACGCCGGCGACCACCCGCTCACGGATGAAACGGCGGGTGCCGGCGACCTTTTCGTAGGGAACCTTTTCCAGATAGGAGGCCACCGGCCGGTCGAGGAAACCGTCGAGGCGCTCGCGGATGGCCGAGGCCACCTGGGCCTGGGTCTTCTCCTCGCGCAGCCAGCGGGAGATTTCCTCGCCGGCCTTGTCGAGGAATTCGGGGATGCGTCCGTAGACCTTGTCCATGTCGAAGAACCCGGCGAGAATCGCCGACAGCCCGCCGAGGGAGTCGAGAAAGCTCTCGATCCCCTCCCGCGCCTTCTTCACCAGCCGCCCCCGGAATTCGGGATCGTAGAGCATGCCGCCGAAACGCTCCAGCACCGGCGGCACCTCTTTTTCCAGCTGGCTCAGCAGCACCTCCACCAGCCCGGCGGGCAACACCTCGCGCAGGCTGCGCTGCGAGGTCACCCACTGCTCGGTCTTGGCGTCGACAAAGGCGGCCACGGCGCGGGCCACGCCGTCGGAACGAAGGAAACGTGATAGCCGGTCATCGAGATGGCCACGCAGGGCCTGATAGCGTTCGGGGGTGAGAAAATTCTCCAGATCCTTGGCCAGCAGTTCGTTCCCCTTGCGCGCCAGATAGGTACGCAGCAGCCGCTCGAACTCGGGGCTTTCCAGATATTCGAAGATCCCCTTGACCAGCTTCCAGCGCAGCAGTTCCACCAGCTCGGCGAAACGTCCGCGCAACTCGGCGGGCACCAGCGAGGCCACCGGACCCAGATCCCGGTCGAGAAAGAGACCGAGCTTCTCCGCCACCGCCCCCTTCAACTCCCGGCGGAAACCCTCCTTTTCCAGGGCGCGACCGACATCCTCGGAAGTCAGCAGATGACTGCCGACCATCTCCCCCATTTTTTCCGCCAGTTCGCCGCGCTTGGCGGGAATGATCCCCGGCGTCAGCGGCAGGCGCAGGCCGAAAATCCGCCAGGGGCGCAGGGGCCGAAAGAGCATGCGGATGGCGATGTAGTTAGTGACGTAGCCGATGAACGCCCCGAGGAGGGGCGGCACGAGGTAGGGCAAAAGGTCTTGGAAGGTCCAGTCAGACAAGGGCGACTCCGGTTTTTTTCCGCATCATAACCGCAAAAGACCCGCATAACAAGTCACACAAAAGCGGCCGGTCTGTTATATTAGGTGCGTTTCCCTTTTCCCTGCGAGGCTTTTCATGACCAGCGAACCGACCGACCCGTTGCAACCCGAAGAAGAGGAACTCTGCATCCGCGAGATGACCATCGACGATTTTCCCATCGTCTTTCATATCGGCGAGGACCTCTTCACCTCCGACTATTCCCCCAGCATGTACCGCACCTGGGACGAGTACGAAATCACCACCCTCTACAATTCGGACAGTGAACTCTGCCTGGTCGCCGAACTGGGGGAAAAGATTCTCGGCTTCGCCCTCGGCACGACCGTGGAAAAGAACAATTCCGCCTGGAAATACGGCTATCTGGTCTGGCTCGGCGTGCGCCCGGGCCTGCAGAAAGGCGGGGTCGGCGCCGCCCTCTTCAAGGAGATCAAGCGGCGCATGCGCGAACAGGGGGTGCGCATGATCATTATCGACACCGACGCCGACAACACGGCGGGCATTCGTTTCTTCCAGAAGCAGGGCTTCGGCAACATCCAGCAACACGTCTACATGACCCTCAACCTTTCGCGCAAGAGCCCGAAAAAACGGAAAAAAACGGAGAAACCGGAGAAGCATAAATGACCGCGACCCGCGACAGCCTCTGGCGCGCCATCGACCCGACCCGCCTGCGCCGCATCCTCATGGAGATGCTGGAGATCTACTCGCCCGCCGGCAAGGAAGAGGATGTCCAGCTCTATCTCGAAGAGGTGCTGACCCGGGCCGGCTTCGCCGTCGAACGACAGATCGTCGAGGAGGACCGCTACAACCTGCGGGTGACCATGGGACAGGAGCCGCCCCGCCTCTACCTGGTCGGCCACGTCGACACCGTGACCGCCTGGGACCTGGAGGAATTCGGCCCGCGCGAGGAAGAAGGGATCATCCACGGCCTCGGCAGCGCCGATATGAAGGGGGGCTGCGCCGCCATGGTCGAGGCCTTTCTCGCCCTCGCCGGCCTCCCCGAGGAACAGCGTCCCCCGGTCGGCCTGCTGCTGGTCGTCGGCGAGGAAGAAAACGGCGACGGCAGCGCGACCTTTCTCGCCGGGGAGACGCCCCCCTGGGTGGTGATCGGCGAACCGACCTCCCTGGCCGCCTGCTTCAGCCACTACGGCTACCTCGAAGCCGGCCTCATTACCCGCGGCCGCCGCACCCATTCCTCCCTCCCCGAACTCGGACACAACGCCGTCGAATCGATGCTGCGGGTGCTGCTCCTCCTCGGCCGCCACCCCCTCTTCGACCGGGAGACCCCGGAACTGGTCTATTCCATCCGCGAACTCAGCTCCTCCCGCGCCGGTTTCGTCGTTCCCGACCGCTGCGAAGCCTGGATCGACCTGCATCTGCCCCCCGAAACCGACCCGGCGACGGTGCGTCAGGCCATGGAAGCCCAGATCGAAGGCGCCGCCGCCACCATCGACAATCTCGACCTGGAGATGACCTTCACCTTCGATTCCCGGGGCTACCGTCTCGACTCCGACAACTGGCTGGCCACCGAACTGGCCGAACTCTACCCGCGCCTCGGCCTCCCCCTGAAGTTCGATGCCTTCCGCTCCCACTCGGACGGCAACCTCTTTTTCGAAGCCGGCGTGCAGCCCCTGATCCTCGGCCCCGGCTCCCTGGAAACCGCCCACACCTCCGACGAGCAGACCATCTTTTCCGAAGTCGTCGCCGCCGCCCGCATCTACGCCGCCCTCTGTCTGGCGGCCAAACCCGCCCCTTAAGCGACGTCGGAGGATGTAAAAAGTCTCGACCCGCGCCCCCTTTTCTGATATCCATAAAACATCGTTTGTTTATCAGAGAAGGAGGAGCGGATGGAAGGATTTCTGGCGACGGTCAAAGAAACGGTCAACCCGACGACCCAAGCGGTGGGGGTCAATCTGATCCGCGATGGGAAAATACTCGCGGGGCAAAAAATCCGCCTGCCCGATAAGCATCTGGCGGTCTGCCAGCAGATCGCCTACAGCCGCCACTATGGCTGGTCGACCTGGTGCACGGCGGAATGCAGTCATTGCGTCCTCGGCGCGGCCGCCGTCGGCCTGGTCGCGCCGCCCGAGCGGATGCTCTCCGGCGCCGTCAACTGTTCGGTCTACCAGAAGGATGAACTGGCCGCCCGCGCCATGCAGCAGTCCATGCCGCGCCTGAGCGAACGAATCGCCGGGGTGCTGACCTATCCCCTGAGCCGCCCGCCGGCGGGACTGAGCCCCGACCTGGTTGTGCTCTACGTCAACGGCGCCCAGGCCATGCGCTTCATCCAGGCCTTCCTCTATCATCAGGGGGGGGAATTCGTCATGAAAAGTTCGGGGGATGCCGGGGTCTGCGCCCGGGGGATCGCCCAGGTGGCCAAGACCGGCGAGCCGGTGGTGGAGATTCCCTGCCTGGGGGATCGCCGCTTCGCCATGACCCAGGATCACGAACTGATCGTCGGCATTCCCGCCGGGTGGCTGGAGCGGACGGCGGAAGGCCTGGCCGCCACCCACAAGGCCGGCATCCGCTACCCCATCCCCTTCCAGATTCCGGAGCGCTGCGAGCTGCCGCCGACCTTCACCACCGGTGCCGAGGATCGCTGAAGGCCACACCCTCATGAAGCGCGAAATAAAGACGGCAGGGACGGTTCGCGAACCGTCCCTGCCGTCTTCTTTTTAACCGTTTTCGCTTCAGCCGATTACTTGCCGGCTTCCGTCGCTTCACTTGCGGAGGTCAGACCCTTGGCGATGCCGACCATCAGCATCACTGCCGGAACCAGCTGGGTGGCGACGA
>CALJLX010000177.1 GCA_937982495.1 uncultured Desulfuromonas sp. | reverse complement strand
GGATCTCTTCGAGGCGGTGCAGCACCGCGCCGTCGTCGCTGCCGAGTTCGTCCATGATTGCCTCGAACATGGGGATGACTTCGTAGAGATCATCCCGGTCGAAGGGATGGGGGTCGGGTAGCCCGCTGAATTTGGGCAGCTCGCGGGTCTCCTTTTTGCGGGGGTAGCGGTACTGAAGGTCGGAGGGTTTGATGGCGAGGCCCATGATTTACCCGCACGATTTTCCGCAGCCGCGGCAGACATGAACCAGGGTCGGGTCGTTGCCGCCGTTATGGGCGAGAAAACCGGCGAGGCTTTCGGCTTCGACAAACCAGCGTTCGCCGACTTCGCGGCCGACGATGAGCTTGCGCTTGATATGCATGTAGACGCTTAAGGAAGTGGTGTGCAGGGCACGCGCCGCTTCCTCGATGGGAATCAGGGGGATGTTTTCGCAGGCGACGGACATGGCGGGCTCCTTTCGCGGATGAGGAAGAAGGGTTGCCTTCCGTTTTTGCAGGGAGCGGGCCAATCCCTTCATTCCCTCCACTTAAGGTGGAATGTTGAGTGATGTCGAAAAGATGCCGGAATTTTCCAGGACCGGCGCGGAGCACTTTCGGTGGCGCTGGTGCTGTCGTAACGGGCGCGGTCCGGGATGTTTGCGGAAAAAGCAGGCAGCGCCCACCTGAAAAACGCCGACCGAGTGCGTTGACAGGACGGTAAAGCCGACTATGCTGGGGGGAAATGTCCAAAGCAGGAGTTGATCAGGGAGGAAATCATGAACGAAATGACCAGGAAGATTCTCGTGGCCTTTGACGATTCGCCCGCGTCGCACAAAGCTTTCGATCTGGCTCTGGAGTTTTCCCGCTGCCAGGAGGGCGGGGGGCCGCCGATCGTCGTGCTGTCGGTGGTGCAGGTGCCGGATCTGATCGACGTGTCGATGGATCTCGAACCGATCATCAATGCCGCCCGCGCCAAAATCGAAGCCGCCCAGGAAGGGCTCAGGGCCAAGGCCGCCGCATTCGGTCAGGAGGTCCGCTTCGAGTGTGTTATCGGCCATGCCGCGGAGACGATCGTCGATTTTGCCAATCAGCAGGGGATCGACATGATCTTCCTAGGAAATCGCGGCCGTGCCCGCATCGCCGAATGGCTGCTCGGCTCCGTCTCCCATCAGGTCGCCGGCGAGGCCCGCTGCACGGTAACTATCGTCAAGTAGGGTCGTGCGCGAGTCGCGGATGGTTCACCCCTTGGCCCGCTCTTCTTTCGCGAGGAGGGGCGGAACCTGAACAATGGTTTAGTTGTTGACAAAAACATTCTGACATATATTTAATAGTCATGATGTAAACAAGCAGGATCGGCCGGGGGTTGGGGGGGAGATCCGGCATCGTCCATGGCGATGGGGTAAGGCTTGCGCGGCCGGACCCCTGTCGCTCCCTTCTCGCACGACTCCTCCCATCCGATTTTTCGACACGATGTATGAAGGTGCGCGACCGGTCACAGGCTTCGCACCGAAGGTGCCGGAGCCTGTGATAGGCGCCGGGCTGTCCATGGGGCGGTTGCCCTGTTCACGGCATTGATGTTTGGCGGGAAGGAGGTGATCGGTTCGCTACCCATAGCCAGGGAACGCCTTAGCGCTTCCCTCGAATCGGCTTTTCGGCGAAGGGTATTAAATTGGGATATATTCGGATGCCTGCCACGGATTCTCGTCCGAACCACCCCGGAAACATTCCGGGAAAATGTCTCATCACAGGGGGAAAAATGAAAATGGAAAGTATTTTTCGCATCGCGGAGGCCGCACGCCTTGGTTTGGCACGCCTGGGGATCGGGTTTTTCTTGATCTTTCTTGCAACGTCCCCGGCCGGGGCACGGGTCGGCGGGCCCTGCGTCAACTGTCACACCATGCACAACAGCCAGGATGGAACGAGCGTCGTCGACGCCGACCTCGGGCTGCAACCCGCCCTGACCAGCACCGATTGCGTCGGTTGCCACTCCAATGATTCGGAAACCATCAAGGATCTCGGCGACGGTACCCGAATTCCCATCGTCTACACGACCAACGCCCCCAGCCTGGAGCCGGGAACGCCGACCTCCATGCTCGCCGGCGGCAACTTTCACTGGGTGAAAACCGACGACAACAAGGGGCACAACGTCTATGGCATTTCCGGCATGGACAGCCTGTTGCGCAATGCGCCGGGAGCTTCGACCTCCTGTTCTCCCTGCCATGACACCCTGGCCACCGCCAGAAGCGGTTGTCGCGGCTGTCACTTCCCGGCCCATCATGCCGACGATTCGGCGGTCGTGGTGACCGGCGAGCGGGGAGCCTATCGCTTCTTGGGCAACGTCATGTCCGAGGTGTTCAGCGGTTGGCCGCCCGAGACGCAAGGGGACTGGGGTCTGGGCGGCAAAGGCGTGGCGGGTATCGAGGATGCCGACTGGGAGCAGAGCGTTTCCGCCACCGACCACAACACCTATTCGGGAACCGAAGTGGTTTATCCCAAGGATGCCTTCTCCTATCTCAATCATGGTGTCATCGGCGAGGTCTGCACCGGCTGTCACGGCAATTTTCATCACCTGATGAATACTGGCCAACCCGCCAACAATTCCTTGACCGGGGATCTCTCCGGGGTCTGGATCCGGCACCCGTCGGACGTGCTGATCCCCGACGCGGGGGAATATGCCGCCTATACCACTTACAATCCCCTGGCGCCGGCGGCCAAGCAGGATTTGACGGCGGACATGAAAAACTCGTCCACGGTCACCCCGGGAAGCGATATCGTGACCTGCATTTCCTGCCATCGTCCTCACGGCTCGCCCTATCCGGACATGCTGCGCTGGGATTATGCCGCCTGCGAGGCCGGCACGGCCAACGAAGAGTGCGGTTGCTACGTCTGTCATACGGCCAAGGACTGACGGACTCGCAAGCGTTTGCCACCGGTTTGCCGCTTTTTATGAATGGGACAAGGGTTGAGATTGAAATCCTGATTTAAGGAATTTCGTCAAAGAAGAAGGGCCACGCACCCGCAGGTGCGTGGCCCTTCTTCTTTGACGATAAAGACGGCTCAGGCCTTCGACGATTTTTCTTCCTCGACGATTTGGGCTTGCTCGACCTCGTCTTTAAGCCCTTTTTTGAAGTTGCGCAGGCCGCTGCCGAGGGCGCTGCCGACTTGGGGGAGTTTTCCGGCGCCGAAGACGATCAGCACCAGCACGAGAATAATCAGCATTTCCTGGGTTC
>CALJLX010000176.1 GCA_937982495.1 uncultured Desulfuromonas sp. | reverse complement strand
CGGGGCGGATTCGGAAGCGGCGGCCCCGCCTTGGGCTTCGGCCAGTTGCCGCTCCAGGGCGGCCAGGCGCTTGCCCAGGCGGAGATGGCGCAGCCAGAAGATCCCGAGAAAGGCCCCGAGCAGGGCGCCGGCCACCTCCCGGCTGTGCTCGGAAAAAAGCCAGGCGCCGCCGATCAGCCCCACCAGCCCCGCGATGAAATACATGCCCCCTCCCCGGTTTCTGATCCCTTAATCCTCGCTTCGTTCCGCTTCGTCCAGACCGTCCAACGCCTCCCGACCCAGTCCGAGACGCTCCAGATGCCGGTAGAGCGTCGCCCGATGCACCCCCAGGCGGCGGGCGGCGGCGCTGAGATTGCCGCCTTCGGCCCGGTAGGCCCGGCGGATCGCCCCTTCGGAGAGCTCCACCGGCCGCGGACTTTCCACCGGCGCCGTGAGCGGCGGCGAAAGGAGCAGGCGCTCGCTCTCCAGGGGATAGGGGGGCGTCACCACCCGCGCTTCCCGCGCCGCCTCCCCCCATTCGCCGGGGGAAAAATTCTGTCGCTCGCGAATCCACTCGGCGAAGGCGCGGGCGCCGATCACCTCGCCTCCCGTCTCGATGCAGACCCGCTCCAGCACGTTGCGCAGTTCGCGGACATTGCCCGGCCAGAGATAGGACTGCAACAGAGCGACGGCCTCGTTGGTCAGGCGTTCGATGCGGCGGCCGTATTTGCTGTTGAATTGCCGGAGAAAATGCTCCGCCAGCAAGGGGATGTCCTCGCTCCGTTGTCGCAGGGGGGGGAGATGGATGCGCAGCACCGACAGGCGGTGATAGAGATCGGCGCGAAAGCGGCCCAGGCCCACCGCCTGTTCCAGCGCCACGTTGGTGGCGCAGACCACGCGCACATCGACCGGATGCTCCTGCTCGCCGCCGACCCGTTCGACCCGTTTCTCCTCCAGCACCCGCAGCAGCCGGGTCTGGGTGTGCAGCGGCATGTCGCCGATCTCGTCGAGAAAGAGGGTGCCGCCGTCGGCGCGCTCGAAGCGCCCCTTGTGGGTGCGCAGGGCGCCGGTGAAGGCCCCCTTTTCGTGGCCGAAAAGTTCCGATTCGAGCAGTTCCTCGGAAATCGCCGAGCAGTTCACCGCCACATAGGGCCCCGCCGCGCGGCCGCTCCCCTCGTGCAGGGCGCGGGCGACCAGCTCCTTGCCGGTGCCGGTCTCGCCGGTGATGACGACGGAAGCCTCGGTCGGGGCGTAAAGGCCGATCTTGCGGAAGACCTCGCGAATCGCGGCGCTCT
>CALJLX010000175.1 GCA_937982495.1 uncultured Desulfuromonas sp. | reverse complement strand
AGCCGATTGATAGGCTTGCCGGTTCAGTACAAGGTGTCGAGGGAAAAAATAGGGGCAGGAAGTTCGATATACTGTCCCCGAAACCCCTGGAGGGAAAAAATAGGGGCAGGAAGTTCGATATACTGTCCCCGAAACCCCTGGAAACCCCTGTCCCCGAAACCCCCGGAAATCAACCCAAACACTCTCCATTTTCATCAGAATTTCAAGGGCTTTAAAATAACCGGCGCAATCGACGGGGGCAAGAAGAAAAACCGGGGCATGAGCCATCGGGGGTGGCCGACAGAACAGCGCCATCCCTCGGAAAAAGAACGGGGCGCCTGAAGCGCCCCGCGTGAATGTTCAAGAATTTTCTTCTCCCCCGCTCATTCCTTCTCCTCGCCGAACCACTTGTCGAACCAGGTGCGGTGATCCTTTTCCGCGAGGATTTTCAGATCCTTGGGACCGAGCCAGATGCCGCCGCAGCCGGGGCATTTGTCGAGGGGAACGTCGCGGAAGGTCATGGGCTGGATTTCGTCACCGCACTTGGGGCAGCGATTGCGGCAGTGGGAACGGATGAGCTGTTCGCGGGTTTCCTGCCTGAGCTTCTCGATCTTCTCTTTCTCTTCGTTGTAGAAGTACTGATTTTCGAGGGCCTTCTTGCGCTCGTCCCAGAGATCGGTCATGGTCGCCTCCACAGGTTGCCGGTTTTCTTAATCATACCAGGCAACCGCCGGCCAACAAGGGCATGACTCAGGGAACCTCTTCGAGAGATAAATAACCGGCGCCATAGGCCGCCCCCTTCCCCAGATTGAGCAAAGAGGCGAGACGGAGCAGCCAGAGCAGTTCCGCCAACCCTTCCCCGCCGAGATCGAGCTTTCCCACCACCCCGCCAAGCTCCCGGGGCTCCCCCCCCTCTTCATCCTCCAGCACCCGCCAGTCCCGCCAGCGCAGGCGTCCGCCCAACACCTCGACCCGGCGTGCGGCGTCGAGCAAGGGGGCGGGATCGTCGAAGAGCTCCACCTCGCAATGGGCGTGAACCATGGAACCGGCGCGCCGAAGAAGAAAAGGGAAGAGGCTCTCCCAGCCGGGGCGAAAGAGCGGGCGGCCGTTGGCGAGCAGCCGCGCCGGGGTATGCAGGGTGAGGCGCACCTGTTTCGGCGTCGGCAGGCCGTCGAGCCACCAGTCGGCGCGGGTCAGCACCAGCGGCAGCGGGGCAGCGGAAGCCAGGGACCAGATCGGGAAGCGGTTGCCGGCGAGATCCTCGGCCAGCACCGTATTCAGGGTAAAACGCCCCCGCCCCTGATCGATCCCCACTTCGCCTAGCGCCAGCCACACCCGGCAGAAAGAGGCGAGCTGCCCAGCCCCCCGGCCTAGGAGGAGCAGCGGCAATTCGAGGGATTCGCCGGCGGCCAGTTCGCGCGGCAACCTGGCGGGTGGTTGCAGAACGAAGGCGGGGCCGGGACGCTGATAGCGGCGCTGGGCATAAGGATCGGAAGAAACGGGGGGATCGAAGAGCGCCGCGAATGTTTCCGGCGCCAGACCGGCGCGCCGCGCCGCCCGCCGCAGTTCGCCGCGCAAACCGGGTAGCATCGCCTCGCTGAAGGTGAAGGGTTCGCGAAATTCGAGCACTAAAAAGGCGCGAACGAATTCGATGCGCTCCCCTTGGGGGATGGCGATAGAAGCGCTCACGATCGCCGCCCCTGGTTGCGCCGACTGAGTTCCTCTTCCACCAGCCGTTTCTGGCCGGGGGCCAGGCGCTTTGATGCGAGCAGCCCGCGCAGATCGGCGATGGTGAGTCGCGGCAGATGGACGGTGAACCAGACCGCCGGGGTGCGGGGATTTTTCAGCAGGGCCAGGCGCACGTTGGGGCGTTGTTGCCAGCGGGGATGGCGGGCGATACAGGAGATGGTTTCGGGAGCGGCGGCGGGGCCGTTGAGAAACTGGAGGATGGAGACCTCGCGCAGGCGGTGATTCTGCAGACAGGCCTCCATCAGGCGGATACCCGCTTCCTAGAGCAGGGCATCTATCAAAGTCGCCGTCCCCCGCCGGGCCAGGGTCAGCTTGTTGCCGAGGGGAACGGTCGGCAGCCGTTGCAGGATGATCCGTTCGGCGGCCACCTTCTGATCGGGGGTCACCCCGGGGAGATAGCAGATTTCCAGCAGTTCGAAAAGATAGAGCTGGCCGAGCAGCCCTTGCAGC
The DNA here is from genome assembly GCA_937982495.1 of uncultured Desulfuromonas sp. Classification (GTDB taxonomy): domain Bacteria; phylum Desulfobacterota; class Desulfuromonadia; order Desulfuromonadales; family Trichloromonadaceae; genus Trichloromonas. Next base: position 821 of record CALJLX010000175.1, on the reverse strand, counting down.
ACCACTCCCGGGGTGCCGGGATGGCGACTGAGGGCGACCTTGAGGCGATGACTCGTCTCGGTCGCGCCGAGCCGGGAAATCTCCTTGAGCAGATCCTCGGGCAGATCCCGGCGCTTGAGCAGCGCCAGCAGGTGCTCCTCGCTCAGCCGGGGATTTTTCAGCAGCGTCCGCACCACCTCGCCCGAAGGGTCTTGCAGCAGCGAGAAGAGTTCCGTGGCGTCGGCGGTCAGCGCCCGATGCAGACGCCGGGCCAGATCGACGCTGAAGGCCTGCTCCGACCGCTCGGACATGGCTTAAGCCCTCCCCCGCCTACTCGTCGTCGCCGCCAGAGAATCCGTAGCGGCCGAGAAATTCGGTCTTGAACGCCTTGAATTCGTTGCGCTCGATGGCGGCCCGGGTCTGCGCCATCATGTCCAGATAGAAATGGACATTGTGGATGGCCGAGAGAATCGCCGAGAGGATCTCGTTGGCGTTGAACAGATGATGGAGATAGGCGCGGGTGAAATTGCGACAGCAATAGCACGAGCACGAAGCATCCACCGGATAGAAGTCGCGCCGGTAGCGGCGATGGGTCAGTCTGAGTTTGCCGCGACTGGTGAAGAGCGTGGCGCTGCGGGCGTAGCGGGTCGGGATGACGCAGTCGAACATGTCCATCCCCCGCTCGACGCTTTCGAGGATGTCCTCGGGCAGACCGACCCCCATCAGATAGCGCGGCTTGTTTTCCGGCAGGAAGGGAGCGGTGTAGTCGACGACCTTCTTGAGCAACTCCAGCCCCTCGCCGACGCTGACCCCGCCGATGGCGTAGCCGGGGAAATCCAGGG
>CALJLX010000174.1 GCA_937982495.1 uncultured Desulfuromonas sp. | reverse complement strand
CGTCGAGATAGGCGGTCTCGTCGCTTTTGGCGTTGATCACCGCCATGCGCGGCCGCCCGGTGAGACGCAAGATCTCCATTTCCGCCTCGTCGTTGGCGCGCGGAGGGCGCGAACCGTCGACCACGTAGATGATCCCGGCGTTATCCAGCAGCGGCCGCAACAGCTCGCATTCGTCGGCGAAGCGGGGATCGTCGCGATGCAGGCGGATGAAATCCTCCAGCATGCGTCCCGGTTCCCCGGAGTAGCTCTTCATCCAGCGCAAGGTCGGCACCGGCATCTGGAAACCGGGGGTGTCGACGAAGCGGGCCAGGGGCTCGCCGTCGAGGGTAATGGCGTAGCTCACGCAGCGGCGGGTTTCCCCGGGCACCGCGCTGATCGGCACGAAGTCGTCCTCGGTCAGGGTCGAAACGACCGAGGATTTGCCTTCGTTGGGATGACCCACCACGGCGAATACGGGCACCTCAGTCATGGGCGGACCTCCAGTTGCGAACCAGCAGCGCGCCGTCGCCGAGGGTGGCGAGACGACCCCGCCAGATAGCGAATTCCTGGGCGGGAGTCGGCGTGCGCGACCCGTCGTCTCCGTCGCGGCCGACCAACACCAGGGTCAGCAGCCGCTCCCGGCCGAGGGCGCGGCGCAGCGCTTTGAGATATTCGAGGGTGGCGGTGATGCAGGGCTGCCAGCCTTCGAGCACCAGCACCGGCGAAATCTCCGCCGGTGCCGCCGCCAGCGCCGCCAGCACCGCGGCATCTTCCTCTTCATCGAGGCGCACCGCCTCGATCCCCGTCACCTCGCCGGAAAACTGCTCCGCCAGCGCCGCGCGCCAGGCATCCCCCCGCCCCTCCGCCAGCAGTTCCTCGGATATCAGCACCCGCAGCCGAAGCAGTTCCGGCGCGGGGGACGTCTCCGCATAGTCCGCCAAGGGGGCGGGCCTGCCGGCGGGGGCAGTCTCCTTGCCGATACGCATCTGCCCCTGGCGCATGCGCCGCAGCAGCGCCTCGCAGCGGGCATCGGTAAAGGCAAGGCGAGCCTTGGCCCGGGCGGCGTCGAGGAGGGCGAGGGCGAGAAGGAGCAGACGGGGAATGAGGGCGTAGACGAGAATCGCCCAAAGGAGAAAATACCACCAGGCCTGAAGATCGGTGTTGGCCAGATGTTCCAACCCCTCCTTGAGAAAGACCCGCGAGCCTTCGACCTGCGCCAGGGTCGGATGGGAACGGGGGGGCGCTGCCAGAGCGGACCAAGGCCAGGCGATCCAGGTCGCCAGCCGATGGACCTGCTCGGCGGAAACCTGGGCCGTGGTCTGCCAGCTGAAGGCGAGATCGGCGACCCAGCCGCGCAGCAGCACCGTCAGCCACAGGCCGAGGGCGAAAGCGAGACCGGCGAGCTGCATCCAGGCGAAGATCAGCCGGCCCAGGATCCCGGCATGGAGGCTTCCCCGGGCGCGCAGGCCGCCCCAGGCCGAGGCGCCCCGCCCTTTCCCGGACAGGATTCGGCCCAGCCGGGAAAAAAGGGCGCCGGTCAGGGCGGTGACGATGGGGCCGGAAACATCCCCCCCCGTCAGCCGCCGCGCCAAGGGCAGGAAGGCCGAGGTCAGGGCCAGCAGAAAAGGGAGAAGGACGAGCAGCAGGAGCGCGACGAAGAGATTGATCGGCCGCTCGCCGCCATAGCTCAGCACCCCCCAGGCCAGCCCCGCGCCGGAAACCAGAGCGCCGCCGAAGAGAAGCAGCGGGAGCAGCCGGGTCAGCGCCGCCACCGCCTCGCCGGGAAGCCCTCCTTGCCCGCGTGTCCGCGCCTGCTCCCGGCGCAGTTCCAGCCAGCGGCGCAGCAGGACAGGTCGGGATAGGGGCGGCGACTGCGCCAGACGGCCGCGATAGAGTTCCCGGTCGCGAACGGCCAGACCCTCTTCATCGGCCTCCGCATCCCGGCCGAGAAAATATTCCAGATCGGCCAGCGCGGCGAGATCCCAATCTTCTTGT
>CALJLX010000173.1 GCA_937982495.1 uncultured Desulfuromonas sp. | reverse complement strand
CTGGGCTGCGCCGCTGGTTCGGCCACGTGCCCGAGCGCTGGGAGGAATTCCGCCGTCGCTACATCGCCGAGCTCGACCAACAGCCTGAACTGGTCGAGCAGCTGCGGGAGCAGGCGCGGAAAACTCCCCTGACCCTGCTCTACGCCGCGCGGGACGAGACGCACAATCAGGCTGTGGGTTTAAGGGATTATCTGGAAGGACTTGGGAGCGATCAGGAAGGGTGAATCCTCCCTGATCGTGGGGAAGATGGGGAAGCGAGGCGGATTCTAGACCGGGGATTTGCGGCGGTAAAACTGGAAGTTGTTGCGACCCAGCGCTTTCGCCCGGTACATGGCGTCGTCGGCCGTCTTCATCAGGGCGTCGACATCAGCGCCGTCATCGGGATAGAGGCTGATACCGATGCTGCCGGTGAGGGTGACTTCTCGGCCGGCGATGGGCAGGGGAAGAGCCATGGCCTGGATGACCTTGCGCGTCACTTCCGCCACCCCCTCTTCGCCGTCGACCTGTTCGAGAATAATGACGAACTCATCGCCACCAAGGCGGGCGACGGTGTCCGACTCGCGGACCACGGCGCGCAGCCGACGGCCCACCTCGCACAAGACCAGGTCGCCGACCGAATGCCCCAGGGAATCGTTGATTTCCTTGAAATGATCGAGATCGAAAAAGAGCAGAGCCGCCGTCTCTTGCGCTCTCCGCGCCTTGGCGATGGCCTGTTTGAGGCGATCCTCGAAGAGCAGACGATTGGGCAAATCGGTCAGGGAATCATGATGGGCCAGGTGCGTAAGACGTGCCTGATTCTCCCGCAACTGGGCGGTCCGCGTGGCGACCCGCTGCTCCAGATCCTCCAGCAGTTTCATGTTGGCGAAGGCAATGGAGACACGCTGGCTGAAAAGGGTCAACAGTTCGGCATCGACCTGATCAAACGGGTCTCCCGCGCGGAAGGCCGAAAGCCCCCCGGCGACCTGTTCACCGCGAAAGAGCGGTGAGGTCAGACCCGTGGTTACGCCCAGCGCCCGGGCCATCTCCTGCTTCACCCGGAAATCATGGTGCAAATCGGGAACGCAGATGGTTTCGGCGTGATGGAACACCCAGCCGCAGAGTCCGCCGTCGTTCTTCGGCATGGTGCGATGCAGCACCATCTCCGCGTTGCGCCCACAAGCGACTTGATAGGTAAAAGTCTCGCCGTTACCATCGTCGAGGGGAACGATGGCCAGGTCGGCATGAACCAGTTCGCGCAGTCCATCACAGAGGGTGCGCAAAAAAACGTCCCGATCGGCGGCAGTGGCGATGAGCCGTCGGGTGCAGCGGTCGAGCACCTCGAAACCTTGCTGATAACGGTGCTTTTCCACTTCACGCCGGTCTCTTTCGGCGATTTCTTTTTCGAGATCCTCCCCCTTTTTCCGCGTTTCGCGCAGGGAGATGTCGGAAATATGGACGAAAATGATGACGAAAATCGCCCCGCCGAGAAAGACCGTCCCGGTCACCAACTCCAGGGACAGCCGCCATTCCGCCGCGAGACTGCCGACAAAGAGAAGATAGCCGCCGAAGAAACAGAGCATCAGCGCGACCATCAGCAGCCACTTGCCCCGTAACGAATCGGGAACCTGGGCGCGGATGCGCAGACTGCGCAGGATCGCGGCGAGCATCACGCCCGCCCCGATCAAGACTTCGGTAGTGGCGACGAATTCGATCAAGGACATGCCAAGAACCTGTCAAAAAGGCCCGCTCGGGGCATGGTAAGGTGTCAGATCCATGGTGCAAGAGTTGCGCCCTTTCCGGCAACTCTTCTCCTGGAAAAATCATCTCATTGACAAAAATTCCACTATTGAAATAAAGTAAGTAATCGATTACTTACTTTGGAGGTCTCCGTGACCGCGAACAGCAAACACCTGCCGGCGGAAGAACGCCGCAATCTCACCGTCGAAACGGTGATCGAACTGGCCGCCGAACAGAACCCCAGCGACATCACCACCGCCGCCATCGCCCACCGCATGGGTCTCACCCAGGGCGCGCTCTTCCGCCACTTTCCCAGCAAGGACGCCATTTTGCAGGCGGTCATGGCATGGGTCTCGGAGCGCCTGCTGGCGCGAGTGGAAGAGGCGGCGGCCGGCGCCGCCTCGCCGACGGCCGCCCTTGAGGCGGTCTTCATGGCCCACGTCGAGTTTGTCGCCCGCCATCCCGGCGTGCCGCGCATGCTCTTCGGCGAGTTGCAACGCGCCGGGGAATCGG
>CALJLX010000172.1 GCA_937982495.1 uncultured Desulfuromonas sp. | reverse complement strand
GCCTGTAAATGTTTCTAAGATGAGTGACGGTGAGTTTGCTACTGTCATGAAGAGGGCGATGGATCTTTCCATAGATAGCACTAAGAAACTTAGCTCATTTTCCTATGCGAATGTCAATGGAAAAGAGAGCGTAATAGATATAGCCGGAGTTTGTACCGCCTGTGGTGAAATGAACCTTTGGGAAAAAGTACGACCCTTTAATGCCCTTTGCTCCATGGAGTGTTCAACGTGTAAGCAGAGATATCGTCCTTCTTTTACTGCCGATTCTCTTGTCAACCTCGATAAAAACATCAAATTCCTTTTGCAGAGACATGAAAAAATCGCGGTTTGGGGTATGGTCTATCATGCCGTAGATATCTTTTGTAATTCTTTGGTGATGAATCAGTCCCAAGTGTATGCGGTCGACATCGCTTCGTCTAAAATAGGGATGGATTTAAACGGTAAGAAGGTTTGTCATCCCGATGTGATAAAGACTGAGAACATTGATTTGGTCGTCATATCCGCTCTTAACCATTTCCCAATTATAGAGAATCAGATACGGAATAATTATCCAAATGTGAAAACTATATTTAGTGTAATATCTTTGTTAGAAGATGACTCAGATTTCAAGCGCTTGTTCGAATCTAGTAGTACAGGAGGCTTCTCATAGTGAAATCTTTTCCCGAAGAAATTCCTGTTACCATTGCCATCCCAAACTATAACACTGCTAATTATATTAGTGAGGCTATTGAAAGTGCCAGATCCCAGACCTTTTCAAAAATCGAAATCTTGATTATCGATAATGCTTCGACAGATAATTCGCGTGACATCATTGGGCATTGGGCAAAAATAGATGACCGTATCGTGGTGCATTATTACGATGCCTTTGTTAAGAGTATGGATAACTGGAACCGCTGTTTAGAGCATGCACGTGGGAAATATATTGTTTTTCTCCATGCCGATGATCGGCTTAAGCCTGGTTTTTTGGAAGCTGCTTTAGAGGTCTATTGTCGTTGGCCAAATCTGGGTTATGTGTTGGCTGAAAATGAGATGATAGATGGCGGTGGAAATATTCTTTATCGACAACAGTTTTATGAAGAAAGTGCCGTTATTCCAGGTCTGGCTGAAGCGCGTGTCAATTTATTAGGGTGGCATACGGTTCCAGTCCAGATGCTGATAAGAACCGAGTGTATGAGGGCCATAGGCGGATACCATTACTCCGATGTAATGGCGCCTTTGTTGCTTAATCTGAAATGGGACGTCGGGTATTTACATACTCCCTTGGTCCAGTACCGCATGCACGAGCAGAGTGCAACTTCACAATGCATCAAAGACAAGTCTTTGATCATGTCGATATACCTCACGAAAATGTTGGTACTGAATCATTGGCTTCCGCCGGAAGCTCTTTACTTAAAGGAGTTGATTGGCCCGGTGATGGAAAAAACCGGGACTACTTGCCTTTCCTTGTATGCCATGAATGTTCTCGGCCGCAACGAGAAGCGTCTTTGCCAAGAATACATGGCGCTGGCGCGGGGCTTCTGGCTTGAGGTTGACCGGACTCCGCTCTACCGGTTTTTGGAAGATGCCCTTAAGGAGAAAGAGTGGACGCCGGAAACATTGCAAGAAGCCTGGGCCAGGGTTAGGCCGCCTTCGGCTTTGTCTGGTCCCCCCTATCCGTTGCCGGAAGGGTCTGTTGTTATCCCGATCAGTGTTTGAAAACGCCTGATTCCCAACCGGTTTCGCTCATCTTTTCCGTCGGAGACCTTCATGCTAGCGACCGCCTTTATCGCCCGGCAACTCAAATTTCTGGAGAAGCCTTTATATCTCTATCCCGGTGGGACGATCGCTCCGTTACTGCATGAATGTCGCAATGCCGGGGTCGAACTGGTTGTCGCCAAAGCCGAACAGGGCGCGGGTTATATGGCGATCGCCGAGGCCCTGCACAGCTCCGGCCCGGCATTCGTCGCGGTCACGAGCGGTCCCGGCGCCACCAATTTGATCTCCTGCCTGGCCGATGCCTGGTACGACAGCATCCCCTTGGTCGCTTTTACCGGACAGGTTGGGACGGCGGATCTGTCGCGCGCGGCGACCCTGCGGCAACGAGGTTTTCAGGAAGTGCCGATTTTGAATGTGGCCGAAGCGATAACGAAAGGGTGTTTTCGGCCCGCCTCGCCTGAAGATATGGCGGCAATGACTAAAAACTACATCCCATTGGCCTGCGACGGGCGGCCCGCCCCCCTGCCGCGGGGT
>CALJLX010000171.1 GCA_937982495.1 uncultured Desulfuromonas sp. | reverse complement strand
AGAAAGCGGGTGACCGCCTCGATCTTGGCCACCGCCCGGTCGATGCGGGGATTGCTGCCGGCGACGTAGGCGCCGATATTGATGAGATCCTCGGCCTCGCGGTAGGTGGCGAGGATCTCCCGCAGGCGGCCGCTGCGCTTGAAATGCTCGGGATCGACGATGTCGCGCATGACGCGGCTGGCCGAGGCGAGGATGTCGATGGCCGGATAGTGATTGCGCGCCGCCAGCTGGCGGGAGAGGACGATGTGGCCGTCGAGAATGGAGCGCACCGCGTCGGCGATCGGCTCGTTCATGTCGTCGCCGTCGACGAGCACGGTGTAAAGACCGGTGATGCTGCCGCCAGCCTTGAAATTTCCGGCCCGCTCCAGCAGCTTGGGCAAGGTGGCGAAGACCGAGGGAGTATAGCCCTTGGTGGTGGGCGGCTCGCCGACGGCCAGGCCGACCTCGCGCATGGCCATGGCGAAACGGGTCGCCGAATCCATCATGAGCAGCACGTTCTTGCCCTGGGCGCAGAAATGCTCGGCGATGGTGGTCGCGACGAAGGCGCCGCGCATCCGCAACAGCGGCGATTGATCGGAGGTGGCGACGACCACCACCGAACGGGCGAGCCCTTCCGGCCCTAAATCGCGTTCGATGAACTCGCCGACCTCGCGCCCGCGCTCGCCGATCAGGGCGATGACGTTGATGTCGGCCCGGGCGAAGCGGGCCATGGTGCCGAGGAGGACGCTCTTGCCGACCCCGGAGCCAGCCATGATCCCCATGCGCTGACCGGTGCCGCAGGTCAGCAGGGCATTGATGGAACGCACGCCGAGATCGAGGGGCATGGTGATCTTGCGCCGCTCCAGGGGGCCGGCGGGCAAGGCGTAGATGGGCATTTCATGATCGAGGGGCGGCAGGGGCGGCCCGTCGATCGGTTCGCCCATGGCATCCACCACCCGTCCGAGCAGGCCGTCGCCGACCTTCTGGACGGCGCTGCTGCGGCAAACCTGAATGAGACTTCCCGGCCCGAGACCGCGCAGTTCCCCCAGAGGCATGAGCAGCGCCCGGGAATCGCGGAAGCCGACGACCTCGGCGGGAACCGGCACGCCGCCGTCCTTGGGGGTAAGCATGCACAGGGTGCCGACCGAAGCGTCGGGGCAGTAGCCTTCCACCACCAGGCCGACGATATTGGTGACCTTGCCCCGTACCCGCATGGGGTTGAAGCCTTGCAGCTCACCGACCAGATTGGTCATCTAGCCCCTCCGGCGGCGCGCAGGATCTTTTCGCGGATTTCTTCGAGCTGGCTTTCGATGGTGGCATCCACCTGCCCCAGTTCCGACTCGACCAGGCAGCCTCCCCGGGCGATGCCGAGGTTTTCCTCCACAGTCAGATTCTTCAGGCCGCTGATGCTCGCCATGAGCAGGGGCTTCTTCTCCATGACCACCGCCATGTCGTCGGGATGCACTTTGATGTGGTAACTGTCGGCATCGGCGGCGGCCTGCAGGGCCTTGACGATGGTGTGATGGATGATTTCGGGATTGAGGGAAACGGCGCAGGGAATGATCTGCTCGGCGATGGCCAGCACCAGGCGCAGCATGTCGTCGGAGCTGTTTTTCAGGATCGATTCCCGCAGCCGGCTGATTTCCTCGACGGCCGAGGCAAAAGCCTGAATGGTCGGACCGAGGCGTTTTTCCACCTGCTCGGCCCCTTCCCGTTTGCCTCGGGCATAGGCCTCGGCGGCCTGGGCCTCGCTCTCGCGGGACGACCCACCGGGGGCATGCACTCGGGCGGAATCGACGGCGGCCGCCAGCGGCAGGGACGAAACGGACTCCTGAAAGACCGCGCCCCCCGCCACCATTCCGCCGTCGCCGTTGGCGAAGTCGGAAAAGACCAGGCGCTGCAGACCGTTACACTCGTTCCCCTTGTAGATTCTAGACCAGGACATCGGAGACTCCCCTTCCCGGGATAACGACCTTGCCTTCTTCCTCCAGCTTCAGCGCCACCTGGATGATCTCCTGCTGGGCCGCCTCGACGTCGGCCAGACGCACCGGCGCCATCGCCGCCATATCTTCCTTGATCATGTCCACGGCGCGACTGGAGATGTTGGCGAAGAGCTTGTTGGTGAGTTCCTCGGAGGCGGTCTTGAGCGCCACCACCAGGGTGTCGTTGTTGACCTCGCGCAGAATCTGCTGCAACCCCCGGCCGTCGATGTAGACCAGGTCGTCGAAGACGAAGAGCCGGCGGCGGATGGTTTCCGCCAGTTCCGGGTCGGTCTCCTCGATCATGCCGAGGATGATCCGATCCTTCCCTTTCTTCATGCGCCCGAGGATGTCGACCACCTTGTCGACCCCGCCGACCTGCTGCTGCTCGCTGTCAACAACGGCGCCGATCTCCCGGCGCAGGGATTCCTCGATATCGTTGATGACCTCGGGGGAAACCTTA
>CALJLX010000170.1 GCA_937982495.1 uncultured Desulfuromonas sp. | reverse complement strand
TTGCAGACCCGGCAGCCCTTGCCGCCACAGATGACGCACTGGATGTCGACCTCGGCGCTCGGCTCGGTAAAGGGGAAAAAGGAGGGGCGAAAACGTACCCCGACCCCGGCCCCGAAAAAACGGTTGATGAAGGTCGTGAGAATCCCCTTGAGGTCGCCGAAGGAAACCTGGCGGTCAACGAGGAAGCCCTCGATCTGATGGAACATCGGCGAATGGGTAATATCCGAATCGCGGCGATAAACGGTGCCGGGAGCAATGACCCGCACCGGCGGCGGTTGCTTGAGCATGGTACGGATCTGAACGGGCGAGGTATGGGTGCGCAGCACCACATCCTCGGAGATATAGAAGGTATCCTGCATATCCCGGGCGGGATGATCCTTGGGAATGTTGAGCGCTTCGAAGTTGTAGAAATCCTTCTCCACCTCGGGCCCCTCGGCGACACCGAAGCCGAGGGCCGAGAAGATCTCCACGATTTCCTCGGTCACCAGGGTGATGGGATGCTTGGACCCGGCGAAACGAGTCCGGCCCGGGAGGGTGACATCGACCGTCTCTTCCCTGAGGCGGCGCTCGACATCCTGGGTGCGAACCAGCTCAAGGCGGGAGGCGATCAGCGCTTCCAACTGTTCCTTGACGTCGTTGGCCAAGGCGCCGACCACCGGCCGCTCGGCGGCGGGCAGTGCCCCCATGCTCTTCATGATGGAAGTCAGCTCTCCCTTCTTCCCCAGGTAGGCAACGCGCACCTCCTGCAAGAGCTTCTCGCTCTCGGACTCTTCCACGGCGCGGCGCGCCGCATCCAACATCGCCTGCAACTTTTCCTTCATAGCCGTCCCGATCCGGTTATAAAAAACGATGGAAGCCTCGCCGGGCCTCCATCGCCAGTTTTTCAGAAAAAAAGAGAGATGGAGCCACCCCCATCTCTCTTTTCGCTTCCGCTCGATTTAAAGCTGGGCTTTGGCTTGAGCAACGACCGCACTGAAACCAGCCGGATCGGTTACCGCCAATTGAGCGAGCACCTTACGATCTAAGCCAATCTCCGCCTTTTTCAGGCCAAAGACCAGACGGCTGTAGGATACGCCGTTTTCGCGGGATGCCGCATTGATGCGAGCGATCCAGAGGGCGCGAAAATCGCGCTTCTTGACCCGACGGTCACGAAAGGCATAGTTCAGAGCCCGGTCAACGGCCTCCGTCGCGCTGCGAAACAGCTTGCTCCTGGCGCCGCGATACCCTTTGGCCAGCTTCAGAACCTTGTTTCTTCTGCGTCTCGCTTTGAATCCACGTTTTACTCTCGGCATGTCTTACTCCTTGCAGTGTTGTGATAAAGCGGCAATGCCGCCGCCGGATCTGAAGGGGGAGACTATTTCCCCTCAGTTCACGGACTTGAGCCGATCCTGGTTGGTCCCTCTTACAGGTACGGAATCAGGCGACTGATGTTTCCGGCATCAGCCTTGTGCACCAGAGTGGCCTGACGAAGTTCCCGCTTGCGCTTGGTGGTCTTCTTGGTCAGGATGTGGCTGGTGAACGCCTTGTTGCGCCGAATATTGCCGGCGCCGGTCTTGCGGAAGCGCTTGGCGGCTCCCCGATTGGTCTTGATCTTGGGCATGACCCCATCTCCTTTTATGGTTTAGAATCCGCGCGACCCGATGCCGCGGGATCCGGACTGCTACTTTTTGGGAGCGACGACCATGGACATGAAACGTCCCATCAGTCGCGAGGTGCTTTCCACCACACCGAGATCCTGAATTTCCTGCGCCACCTTCTCCAGGAGCCGCTGACCGAATTCGGGATGGGTCACTTCGCGACCGCGAAACATGATCGTCACCTTGACCTTATTGCCTTCCTCTAGGAAACGACGCGCATGCTTGACCTTGAACTGAAAATCGTGTTCATCGGTCTTGGGGCGCATCTTGACTTCCTTGAGCTCGACCTTGGCCGTCTTCTTCTTGGCTTCCGCCGCCTTCTTGCTCGCCTCGTACTTATATTTGCCGTAATCCATGATGCGGCAAACGGGAGGCACGGCATTGGGGGAAACCTCAACCAGGTCGAGGCCACGTTGCTGGGCCGCGGCCAGGGCATCTTCCAGACTCAGAATTCCGAGCTGTTCCCCTTCGTCGTCGACCACCCGAAGTTCCCGGGCGCGAATGGCCCGGTTAATGTTGGTTTCTTGCTTAGCTATGGGATCACCTCCTAGTGATATTGACGGCACTCATCCTGGACGAAACGGATAAACTCCTCAGGGGTCATGGAATCGAGGGTTTTCCCGGTACGATCCCGGGGGGCAAGGCGCCCTTCCTGCATCTCCCGGTCCCCAACGACCAGCATGTAGGGAATCTTGTCCAACTGCGCTTCACGAATCTTGAATCCAAGTTTTTCGTTGCGCAGATCAGCCTTCACCCGAA
>CALJLX010000169.1 GCA_937982495.1 uncultured Desulfuromonas sp. | reverse complement strand
TTCGACCGCAAGACCCCCATCGGCGTGCTGACCATCCAGACCGTCGCCCCCCGCCAGTTCAGCGCCGACGATATCAGTACCCTGTCGACCATCGCCTTTCAGGTCTCTTCCATTGTCATCAACGCCCGGTTGCTCGATTCCATCCGCAAGAAGGAAGAGGAAAAGATCGCCTTCGCCCGGGAACTGGAAAAGACCCGTCAAAGCCTGATCGACAAGGAGCGTCCCGTTCCGGGACAGACCAACGGCGCCCTGCGCGGCACGGTGGCCTGCCCCGGCCTGGCCTCGGGGGTGGCCTACGTGCTCGACGACAACCTCGGTTTCCCCGAGACCCTGGAGGATGAACCGGTCGAGGTCGATTCGGAACTGCGCCGCCTCGAACTGACCCTGGAAAAGACCCGCATCCAGACGCTCTTCCTGGAAAAACGGGTGTCGGAGCGCCTTTCCCAGAACGACGCGGCGATCTTTCACACCCATTTGATGTTTCTGGAGGACCGCAGCTTTCTGGAAAAGCTCCGCCGGGAAATCCACGCCGGGCACAGCGTCGCCTTCGCCCTGAAGAAGGTCGTCGGCGAATACCTCGAAGCCTTCGAACGCATGGAAGACCCTTACCTGCGGGAACGGGCCGCCGACATCAAGGACATCGGCCGCCGCCTGCTGGCCAACCTCGGCGACACCCAGCACAATCCCCTGCAGCTCAAGCACCCGGGCATCCTCGTCGCCCGCGAGATCCTCCCCTCGGACATGGCCACCCTCGACCACGAGCATATCCGGGGGATCGTCACCGAAACCGGCGAACGCAACTCCCATGCGGTGATCATGGCCAAGGCCCTGGGCATCCCCGCCCTGGTCGGGGTCAAGGCGGCGGTGCGTTCGACCCCGCCGGAAACCCAGGTTATTCTCGACGCCAACTCGGGTTGCTTCTACGTTAACCCGGCGCCACACGTCACCGAGGAGTACCGGCGCCTGCAGGCGGACGCCAGCCGCGAACTGCACCGCCTGGAAGAGTTCCGCGATCTTCCGGCGGCAACCCGGGACGGCGAAAAGGTCATCCTCCGCGCCAACATCGGCTTGATCAGCGACGTCAACATCGCCCTGCGCAACGGCGCCGAGGGGGTCGGCCTTTACCGCACCGAGTTCCCCTACATGACCCGGGGGAGCTTCCCCGACCGTGACGACCAGTACCAACTCTACCGCAAGGTGGTGGAAAACTTCCCCGACTACCCCGTCACCATCCGCACCCTCGATATCGGCGGCGACAAGGGCCTCCCCTACTTCAGCCCCCCCCGGGAGGATAACCCCTTCATGGGCTGGCGCTCGGTGCGGGTCTCCCTCGACAATCGCGACATCTTCCGCACCCAGATCGAGGCCATCCTCATGGCCGGAGCGCACGGACCGGTCAAGCTGCTCTTCCCCATGATCTCGGGGATGGAAGAGGTACACGCCTGCCGGGAAGTGATCGAAGAGGCGCGCGCCAACCTGCGCCGGGAAGGGACGCCCTTCGCCTCCCACGTCCCCACCGGCATCATGATCGAAGTGCCTTCCGCCGTGCAGATGGCCGAACAGCTGGCGCGGGAGGTGGACTTCTTCGCCTTGGGCACCAACGACCTGATTCAGTACATGCTCGCCGCCGACCGCAACAACCCCCTGGTCAACAAATATTACGACCCGCTTCATCCGGCCGTGTTGCACGCCCTCGACCAGGTGACCAACGTCGCCCGGCGCCAGGGGAAAGGGTTGTGCCTGTGTGGGGAAATGGCCTCCGATCCGATGAATTTCCTCGTCCTCTACGGCATGGGCATCCGTGAATTCTCCATGCCCGCCCCCTTCATCCCGCGCATCAAGGCCTTCCTCCGCGACCTCGATTCCGCCGTCGCCATCAAGGCCGCCCGCGAGGTGCTGGCCCTGAGCGAAAGCGCCAAAATCCGCGCCTATCTGGTCGAGGTGCTGAAGGAGATCGTGCAGGTGGACTGACCCCGCAAAAAGCCCCGACAAAAAAACGGCAGCCGTTACGGGCTGCCGTTTTTTTGTTTGAGTTGAAGGACGGAGAAGCGACTATCCCTGTTCGAGAACCTCGGCCACCAGTTCGGCCACATCCTTTACCTGGACATTCTCGGCCTTCTCATCCTTGAGGCCGTCGACGAGCATGGTCATGCAGTAGGGGCAGCTGACGCAGAGGGTATCGGGGGCGACGGTCAGGGCTTCCTTGACCCGCTCGCGGTTGATGCGCTCGCCGCTGCGTTCCTCCATCCACATGCGCCCGCCGCCGGCGCCGCAGCAGAAGGAATTTTCCCGCTTGCGCTCGAATTCCGCCGGTGGGAAGCCGGTGGCCGCTTCGATGAGTCGGCGGGGCGCCTGATAGGTGTCGTTGTGCCGTCCCAGATAACAGGAATCGTGGAAGATGGTGCGCCCGAAATTGATCGGCTTGGGCAGCTTGAGACGGCCGTCGGCGATGAGTTGGGCGATGAGCTGGCTGTGGTGGACGACTTCGAGTTCGAGGCCGAACTGGCGGTAGTCGTTCTTCAGGGCGCTGAAGCAGTGGGGGCACTGGGTGATGACCTTTTTCACCCCCCGGGCCTTGAGCAGCTCGACGTTTTTCAGGGCCATGCGCTCGAAGACGAACTCGTTGCCGAGGCGGCGCACGCTGTCGCCGCAGCAGAGCTCTTCCTTGCCGAGGAGGCCCCAGGAGACCCCGGCGGCGTTGAGGATGGTCGCCACCGCCACGGTCACATGCTTGTTACGGGTATCGAAGGCGCCGGCGCAACCGACAAAGAAGAGGTATTCGGTCTGGTCCGCCGCGAATTCCCGGGGATCGAGCAGCGCCGCCCACTTGCCGCGCTCGGCCGGGGCCATGCCCCAGGGGTTGCTGCGCTGTTCCATGTTCTCGAAGAGATTGAGGAGTTCGTCGGGGAATTTGGCCTCCATCTGCACCAGGTGGCGACGCATCTTCACCAGTTTCTGGGGGTGCTCGATAAAGACCGGACAGGCCTCCAGGCAGGCGCCGCAAGTGGTGCAATCCCAGATCGCCTCTTCGCTGCAGCTCCCCTCCCCGGCCTCGCCGATCAGCGGCAGGCGCGGTTCGCCGCCGCTCTTGAGCGCCGGGCCGTTCGCCAGCAGGTTCACTTTGACATCGTGCACCACTTGACGGGGATTGAGCTTCTTGCCGGTGTTATGGGCCGGGCAGACATCTTCGCAACGACCGCACTCGGTACAGGCGAAGCCATCGAAGAGATCCTTCCAGGTCAGGCGCGTGGGCCGGTCGGCGCCCAGGTCGCCACCCATCGCAAAGGTTTCCCGGGGCTGGGTGTTGGGCTTCTCCAGGCTGCGGAAGAAGCAGTTGCCGATGGCGGTGAAAACGTGCAGATGCTTGCTGTAGGGGATCAGGTAGTTGAAGAGCAGCAGCAGGGCGAGGGCGTGAACCAGCCAGAAAAAGCCGTGGATGCGCTCCAGGCCGACTTCGCCGAAGCCGGAAAAGGCCTGGGCGAAGGCCGCCGACACCGGCATCCAGCCCGCCGCCCGCTCGTGGCCGAGGGCGACTTCGGCGCCGCTGATGCCGAAATAGGCGAGCATATGCACGGCGATGACGGCGACGATGAAATAGCCTTCGAAATTGCGCGCCTCGGGATAGAGGGGGAAAAAGGTGCGATGGATGAGGGCGGCCACCACCGCGCACAGGGTCAGCAGGCTGACCAGGTCGGAAACGAAACGGATGGGAAAGTAGAAGAGCCCGGGCAGGACCGACAGCCGCGCCCCGGGGAAGATGCCGCCGAGCACGAACTCGATGTTGACCGCCACCAGCAGCACGCAGGCCCAGAAGAAGATGGCGTGGTTGATGCCAAAGGGGCGGGCCAGCACCCGTTTCTGCCCGAAAACATAGGTGAGAACGCTGCGCAACCGCTCGTCGACGCGGTCGAAGCGGTTCTCGGCGCGGCCGAGCCGCACCAGCCCCAGGCGCTGGTAGAGGCTCCACAGAAAAAAGCCGCCGGAGGCGC